>CBHTVU010000063.1:0-18696 GCA_966096785.1 uncultured Gammaproteobacteria bacterium
AAGTCGCTTAGTTCATTATTTTATTGTTTTGTGCAATATAATTGCTTAAATTATGGTTTTTTAAGCAATAAGATAGCTATTAATCTTTATTAATGTCGGTTATTAGCAATTATTAACCCTGCCTATTTTCCTACACTGACTCCACAGCATATTGCGCTGATAACAAAATTACCTAATCGCAAATGGAGTCGTCCTATGATCTCTGATCCTTCATCCAAATACCGTCGCTTTGTTGGTGTAAGTCTGCCCGATCGTCAGTGGCCAAACCGTTTAATTGAGAAACCTCCGATTTGGATGAGTACAGATTTACGCGATGGCAACCAGGCGCTTATTGACCCCATGTCCATCAAAACCAAATTGCGATTTTTTAAAGAGCTGGTGGCAATTGGATTCAAAG
The DNA here is from genome assembly GCA_966096785.1 of uncultured Gammaproteobacteria bacterium. Taxonomy (GTDB): domain Bacteria; phylum Pseudomonadota; class Gammaproteobacteria; order Pseudomonadales; family Cellvibrionaceae; genus Cellvibrio. The sequence continues at coordinate 398 of CBHTVU010000063.1, forward strand.
AAATTGAAGTGGGTTTTCCAGCGGCCTCAGAAATTGATTATCAGTTTGTGCGTTTGTTGATTGAAGAAGGTCATATTCCCGAGGATGTGACCATCGAAGTCATGACCCAAGCTCGGCGTGATTTAATTGAAAAAACGGTTGCAAGTTTGCAAGGTGCAAAGCGCGCAATTTTTCATATTTATAATCCATTGGCACCACAATTTCGCCGTATCGTTTACAACACAGATCGGGAAGGCGTGAAAAAAATTGCAACTCAGGCAACGCAATGGTGTAAAGAATTAACAAGCTTGCATCCAGAAACGCATTGGATATATCAATACTCGCCTGAAACATTTTCTTGCACAGAAATTGAATTTGCTAAAGAGGTTTGCGATGCAGTGGTAGATATCTGGCAGCCAACGCCAGAGCACAAAATGATTTTAAATTTACCCGCAACCATTGAAATGAATACACCCAATACCTATGCGGATCAAATTGAATGGATGCATAGAAATTTAAACAACCGTGATTCGATTATTTTAAGTGTGCATCCACACAATGACAGAGGTACGGCGGTCGCAGCAGCAGAACTGGCAGTCATGGCTGGTGCCGATCGTGTAGAGGGTTGTTTATTTGGCAATGGCGAACGCACAGGTAATGTGGATTTGGTAACCTTGGCAATGAATCTTTATTCGCAAGGCGTACATCCCGGTTTGGATTTCTCCAATATAGATCATATTCGTCAGATGGTAGAAGAATGTAACCAATTGCCTGTGCACCCACGTCATCCATATGCGGGCGAATTGGTATACACCGCGTTTTCCGGCTCGCATCAGGACGCTATTAAAAAAGGTTTTGCCGTTCAGAAAAAAGATGGCTTTTGGGAGGTGCCCTACCTCCCAATCGACCCCGCCGATGTAAATCGCAGTTACGATGCTGTTGTACGCGTTAATTCGCAATCCGGTAAAGGCGGCATAAGTTATTTATTGCAAAATGAATCCGGTCTGCAATTACCTCGTCGTTTGCAAATTGAATTCAGCGGCGTCGTGCAAAAAGTGAGTGATGCTACAGGCAAAGAAGTTACCAGTGCCGATATTGTAAAGTTGTTTGAGTGGGAATATTTGAGTGTCGATGAGCCTTTTCAATATGTGGGGAGTAAGATAACTACCGGCAGCGATGAAGAACAAATTATTGATATTCAGCTTCATGACAAAGAGAAGAATGAAATTGTCAATATAGAGGGTGAAGGTAATGGTCCTATAGATGCGGCGGCTCACGCACTTAGCCAATTTTTTGGCGAAAAAATCAGCGTGATAGATTACAGCGAACACGCGGTAGGTGAGGGTTCAGCTGGAGCTGCCGTCTGTTATGTTGAAATGAAAGTAGGTGATCAAAAATCTACGTTTGGTGTGGGAAAAGATAGCAATATTGTTGCGGCAGCGATTAAAGCGTTGATCTGCGGAATAGATCGTTCATTAAGCTTTGCAGAAGAAAATATTGAAGAAGCGGTGATCTAACAGAGCAGTTGGCCGTGCCTTAATTAAAAGGCACGGCTTATTTATTTTATATTTATTGTCTAGCTTTACCCCAGATAGTCCGCATCTTTATCCGCACGATTAACTAAATATTCTTTAGGTGACACGCCAAACTCATTTTTAAACGCAACGGAAAATCCACTGGGGTTGCTATAACCCACTACTTCAGAAACATGAGTTATAGAGTACCCCGATAATAATAATGATAAGGACATATGCAGCTTTAAAAAAGCACGCCAGCGTCCAAAATTGATTCCCGTTTCGGCTTTAAAAATTCTTACCGCATGGCGGTCGCACATTGGCACATCAGTCAAAAGTTCAGCCAACGTTTTTCCGCTCAGCGGGTCTTCAAATAGCTTTTTGCACAATCCTAACAGGCGTTTGTCTTTGGGTAATGGTAGGCCGAGAGTAATGGGTTTGTCATTTTGAATTTCTAGCAGCAGCAAGGACACAAGACTTTCAATCATTTTTTGATCGGTGTCGGGCTGCTGACTGATTAAGCTATATCTTTGCAACATTTCAATAAATAAATTCGATGCTTTCATAACGCAAGGGTTGTTATGCAGCCCCTTACTAATTTGAGGTTCTATATAAATAGAATGCATTTCGGATTTAACACGCGAAATAATGCTGTGCTTTAAGTTGGGCGGAATCCACACATAATGTCCGGGATGAACCACATAGGTAACGTCTTCAATAATGACAATCAAGCTGCCTGACACCACCAACAGCAATTGTGCGCGTGCGTGTGAATGGGTCTCAGTAATATCGTCATTTAATACTATATTGACTTGTGTGGTAATAGTTTCATTGGATAATTGATAGCGACTTTGATTGCCATTACAGGTGCCAAAAAGCTCCATAAGAATTAAATCATGCATTATTGTTTTTCCCTAAATTGTAGTTTCGTCATTGGGTGGCAGTATAATTGAAATAGGAAAATAAAAATCAAATTTACCCGCATATTTATTATTTGAAAGATTTAAATCATTAGTAAGTGCTGCAGAACCGTCTGTTTTAAATTAGCTTCTAAAATAATAATTATTTGTGACAATTCTATAAAATTAGGACAAATATTTAAATGATAAGTTGAATTATTGTCGTCTTATTACCTACAAATTTTTAATATCAGTAAATCAATAAACCTAAGAATGTCAGAAATTAATAAGTAATTGGATAATCATTTTAATTTAATGGAAATAAGTCAATTTACAATAAAAATCTGTCAGTTCTTCTAATTCTCGCTGTGTTCGGCCCTCCATATAATTTCCCTAAAAATAAATAACGAAAAGAAACTTAGCTGCCAATAGGTTCGCTTATTTCTACCGACGACACTATTATTTTTATTTGGAACTGACTATGGAACAAATAACGAGATTCTCAGAGTTTGATTGGAATGCCCCCGTTAGTTTTGACGCGGGTATTGAACAAGTGATTATCAAAAATACGCTCGACGAAATTAACAAATCGGGTGTGCGTACCCGCTTTGTAAAATTTAATGCTGGCGCAAAAACTAACGTGAAATTTATCCACGATTATCACGAAGAAGTTTATCTCATTGATGGTGATCAAATACTGCTGGACCCGGAGACGCTGGCATCAAAAATAAAGTATTCGAAAGGCGACTATTTTTTGCGCCCGGCGGGAACCTACCACGGGCCCTTTAGCAGTGAAAGCGGCTGCATTCTTTTCGAAATTCACTACTACTAAGAGATCGCCTCATGTCACAAGCTAATTACAAAACTCATGCTGAAACCTGGGAAAAACTCGCCACTATTCGCACCAGGCCGCGCCGGCTTATTGAAGATGACGAGCTGGGGTTTTACCCGGAAGCACGTCAACCACTTTGCTTTGATCCAGTTATTTCCAAATTGGGTGGTGAAGTTAAGAGCTTTATTCTTTTACAAAGTTTGTACAAATATATCAATGACATCATTATTTTTGAAACTGAAATAGTCAACAAAACGGCGCTGGATATTGCGAAGAATCGTTTTCCGTTTGATTTTCCTTTTTCAGCAAAGTATGACGCCATGTCAGTTGTTATCGATGAGGATTACCATGCCTATGTTGCCATGGATTTTCAACATCAATTGGAGCAGGCAACTGGTATCTTACCTTTTCAGGTATTTCCGGAAATCGAGCTGTCCCGCGCCATTCCTCGTGCCATTGCTTCACTGGATGACAATCACAAAGCCGGCATGGAATTAATTGCGGTAGCTATTTCAGAAAATACTGTGACTTCTGATGTCGCCTCCTTTTCAAAAGATAATTCTATCAAGCGTTGCATAAAAGGAATTATGGCAGACCATCTTGCCGATGAAGGCAGACATTCGCGCTTCTGGACCGAAATAGTAAAGATATATTGGAAAGGCATTGATGAATCCAGTCGTCTCGCTATAGGTCAAGCGCTTCCCACTTTCCTTGCAGAATATTTAACAAGCGATATTCAGAAAGAATTTGATACGGCCCTCGTTAATCAACTGGACATCCCGGAGATCGTTCGCAAAAAAATTATTGGCAATTTGGTTAACGATTACCCCATCACGAGCCAACATCCGATGATTGCCAATATACGTCGTTTTTTTATTGCCTCCGGATTGCTTGAGCACTCACCAACCAGTGAAGCACTCAAAAGCTATCTTTAATGTGGAGAGGTAACTAATGAAAAGTTTAAAAATTTCTATCAATACACAGACAACTTTTTCACCTTCGCTGGTAAACCTGATCTATGACCTTGGTCATGACGTTGTTACCAAAGGTGATTTAAGTAAAGAGTTGCAATTACTGTGCGAAAATTTAAATTTGCAGGCATTTAACGCTGGAAGTGTTGACTTGCACATCACGCAAGAGTGTACGGATATCGATTCTGGCGCGCACAATATTATTTTAAATATTCACGCATTGCCTGGCCTTCATCAATATCAGGTTGCCTGGTTCAGGCATACGTCAGAGGGCTATCAAACACTGGAAAATATCTCGCTTGATTTTGGCTCATATCTGAACGGCGCTGATATTTATCAGGAAATTTCAGCGGCAGTAGTGCAAACACTGTCGTCGATTATTTCTACATTTGCGCAAGCTTCTCAAAACTACACTCACGCGATCCCAGTCATCAGCTATTTACCGGAAGCTGCAGACCTGCAACAGCTACGAGTTTGGCATAAATCCAATGATACCGATAAAGACTTTGTCATCAATGAAAGTTCGTTGTTCGACATTTTGGTAAAAAGTGCACAACGCCATGCTAATAAAAACGCTATAACTTTTCAAAATCAGACGCTCTCGTACGAGCAGTTGAAAGATGCCAGTGAGGCTTTTTCACATTTTTTACACAAAAGAATTGGTGAGTACAACACAGATAAGCCATTGGTAATTGCACTTGCCCTACATAAGTCATTGGAGCTGTATACAGCGATTTTTGGTGTGCTAGGTGTGGGTGCGACTTATGTCCCTATTGATCCTGAATATCCGGAAGAGCGCATTAACAATATCATTAAAAGTGCCCAGCCTGAATTACTCATCACTCATGCTGATGCCAAATTAGCAACAGAAATTAATATACCAGTTGTTAATATAGATAGCTTTTTTCAAGGCATTAGTATCGATAAGAGTCTGACAAAAGAAGCATCAATACAACAAATACCGGTCAAGGAAAATTTCACGCTACCAGCTATTGATGCTGAAAAACCTGCGGTAATTATTTATACCTCCGGCTCAACTGGTACACCCAAGGGTGTTCAGCTCAGCCACAAAAATATTTTGCATTTTTGCTACTGGTATAAGAACCATGTGCAGCTCAATGAAAAATCCAAAGTATTACAATTTACAACCGTTTCGTTTGACGCATCGCTGCTCGATATTTTTCCGACCTTTTTAGCAGGGGCAGAATTAATCGCACCTGATAAAGAGGAGCGCCATGATTTCATGGAATTACATCGGTTGGTGACGACACAGGCTGCAACTCACTCATTTATTCCGCCCGCCATGTTAGCAGCCCTGCCAGATTACGAATGGCCATCAATGGTCCATATAGTAACGGGCGGCGATGTGTGTGACCCGCACACTATAGCGCGCTGGTCTAAAAATCGTGCGCTGCACAATATTTATGGACCTACCGAATGTACGGTACTCGCAACTACCGAACAATTTTATGAAAAATCCAATAATAAAATTATTGGCAGACCCATTAGCAATACCAAGACATTATTGTTAAATGAATCTCTGGAGCCAGTTGTCACTAACGAGCACGGTGAGCTCTATATTGTTGGTGAAGGAGTAGGTCTTGGTTATTTTAATGCGGATGAAATGACACAGCAGAGATTTATCGCGAATCCTTACAAGCCTAACGCTTTTATGTATAAAACCGGTGATACCTGTTACTGGGACCAAACTGGAAAAATCCATTTTGTAGGCCGCAAAGATAATCAATTAAAGATTCGTGGTTTCCGAGTGGAATTAGGGGAAATCGAAAACGTAATTTTGGACTCTGGGCTTTACAACAACTGCAGTGTTGTCGCTAATGACAAAAAGCAAATTCGCGCATTTGTTATGCAACCATCCTTGAATGCGAGTGTTTCCAAACTGGAAGAAATTCTTGTTAGAAACTTACCTTATTACATGTTGCCTTCGCACATCATGGAGCTCGATCAATTTCCAGCAACTGTGAATGGAAAAATAGATCGTGTTGCATTATTGGCGACTCCAGTTCCTGACCAGGTACACGATTGCAATGACGAGCTCAACGAAACTGAAGAAAGTGTACGAAGAATATGGGCACATACGCTCGATCTCGATGAGAACGATATTAACAAAAAAGAATCTTTTTTCAGTTTAGGTGGGCATTCACTCTTGGTGTCAAAAATGTTACTGGCAGTAAAAAATCAATTTGCCGGCAGCTTTACCTTAGCTCGCTTTATGGAAAATCCCACGATTGAAGGCTTGGCATCATTATTAACTAATAATAATTTACAAAAAGGTGATCAAATTTCAGATCGTATTTACAGCGATATGGTATTGGACTCTGCCATAAAACCCTTGGCAGAAAAAAATCCGTCAGCATATTTGCCAAAAGCAATCCTACTGACGGGCGCAAACGGGTTCCTTGGAGTGCACTTGCTCGAGGAATTAATTGTGCAAACAGACGCAACCATCTACTGCCTGGTACGCGCGTCGTCAGAAGAATATGCCCTTAAAAAACTAGCGGATGCGTATCAGAAATATGGTGTTACCAGTTTGGTACGTCATCCGCGTGTTAAAGTTTTATTAGGTGACCTGGAACAATCACAATTGGGTTTAAGCGAGAAAGTATTTACAGAGCTTGCAGAAAAAATTGATGCAATTTATCACAATGGTGCTCAGGTAAATCACATTTACGATTACGACTATTTATACAACAGTAATGTGCGTTCAACATTGGACTTATTGCGCTTGGCCGTTACCGCCAAAAATAAACAACTCGTATTTGTATCTACATTGTCAGCTGCAAGCAACATAGATTCACAGGGTCGCCTGGTGGAGGATGGGCCATCGGAACAATTGCCAGCATTCGTTAATAACGGCTACAACCTGACGAAGTGGGTTTCGGAGCAATTGGTTTGGCAAGCACATAAACGCGGAGTAGCCATCACTCTGGTTCGTCCTGGCAATATTTGCGGCCATTCAAAAACCGGTCACTGTTATCCAGACCAAAATCGTATTTTGTTATTGCTGAAAGGTTCAGCGCAATTAGGTTTCGCGCCTGACTGGGATTCCAATTTTGATTTATGCCCCGTTGATTTTATTGCGAAAGGTGTAGTTGCCAGCAGCACCTGCGAAAAAAATCATATTCCGGTTTTGCACTTCCATAATCCAACACCGTTAACCTGGTGTGATTATGTAAATCGATTAAACCACCATCACGTACCTGTGACATTAATTCCACCTCAGCAATGGCGTCGCATGCTTTTTACTCTTGATGAGAGTAACGCTTTATTCAATGTTATTTCCTTTTATCTGGATGATGAGAATGAAGACATTGGCGATATAAGCACTATAGACCATCACAAAACCCTGGCACGCCTACAAGAATTTGGCATGAGCCATCCAGTGAAGGATAAGGCTTTGATCGATGCCAATTTAGGATTTTTAGTGCGCACGGGTTTTATCAAACCAAACATTTTGCAACAACAAAATGAAACCGATTTAACAAACGTTAATTAACCAGGAAAAAAATATGACTCAACAATATATCGAACAACGTTCTACTTTGATTGCAGTGCCAGACACCAAAACCGTCAGTACTTCTGTAGTGATCAATACAGCTGCAAAAAATGCGTGGGCAATCGCAGGTGACTTTGGCGGATTCCATAAATTTATAGATGCGCTGACACATATTGAAATGACAGGTGAGGGTGTCCGCTCCATTCGCAAAAAGTTTTTTGCAGACGGCAATATTGTAATCGAGCAACTCAACACTAGAGATGATAACGCCATGGTCATGAGCTGGTCGCTAATTTACACCAGCCTCGATATTAACAACCTTTGGTCATCCATGCGCGTGGAAAAAATCAGTGATCACAGCTGCCGCGTTACCTGGGATATTGCAGGGGAGCCTTATTCAAAAGAAACACAAGAAGCGGACTTTGAGGCGTTTCTCTCCAGCTTCGCTACTGCAGCCTTGGCTTCAATAAAAGCACAGTGTGAAGTTGAAACACAGGCTGCTTGATTGCGGTCGCTTTAAATAAACAAGGCCCGGGTTATTTACCTGGGCTTTTATTACAGATAGAAAATTTATTAATCGTCAGTTTCTGCACCAACGGCAACGACAAATTAAATTTATTTTTTGGAAAATGTTATGACTCCGTTCAATATTTTTTTGGCGATATTGGTGCCTTGTATTTGGGGTATTCAAGCCGTAATGCTGAAATTCGGCATTGGACAATTTCCACCCATTTTTATGGTTGGCCTTAGATTTTTATTGATGAGCCTCCTGTTGATTCCATTTATTGGACGTATCAAAGGCAAGGTAGGCCCCGCGACCCTGATAGGGCTAGCGCAAGGTGTTGCGCATTTTTCACTGCTTTATATTGGTTTTAAATATTCAGATGTCACCTCGGGCATGATTGTTTATCAAACCAACACGATTTTTACGCTAATGTTGGGTGCCATTATTTTGCGCGAAAAAGTCAGTTCATTTGGCGCAGCCGGAACCTTTATTTGTTTATTAGGTGTCGGGTTAATTTTGGGAGTTCCGCAAGCCGATACCAGCATTGGTGGCTTAATAATTATTGCAGGCTCTGCGTTTATGTTTGCGGTAGGCAATATTGTGGTTCGGAAATTTGGGCCATTTGATGCTGTGGGACTAAATTCATATGTATCCACAATTGCTTTCCCTTGCTTGATTGGATTGTCGTTTTTGATGGAAGAAGGTCAAATTCATTCATTGATGAATGCTTCTCTTGCAGCGTGGGGCGCACTTTTGTACACCGCACTTATAGGTGGCGTACTCGCCTTTATTTTATGGTATCGCCTATTAAGCAAGTTCAGTGTGGATAAAGTTTCGCCATACAGTTTGCTCATGCCTTTTTTCTCCATGATTGGTAGCATTTTAATTCTGGGTGAGCACGTCACCATCTACAATTATGTGGGAGCGTTTATTACCGTAGCAGGTATTGCAGTTGTGCAATATGGAGCAAAGTTCTCCAAAAAATTCAGAAAAGCAGAGTCCGTTGCCGTGGGCGCCGAAGCCTGACAGAAGATTTTTTTGAATTCACCCATGCGCCTGATCGTCGAAAATAATTTATTGACGCAGGCGCACTGCATCGGTAAAAAAAATGCCAGCTGATAGCTTTGTTAATAATTACGCTGATAATTACGGAACTTTTACGCTTATTCCGCATGTAGAAGTTAATACGCCAAATGTTTTAACAATTACTACTGCGGATGCGCTGGAAGATTGGAAACATTTACCAGCCTATCTTGCACCCGACCACGCTGAACAATTTCCACATAATCATTATGCATCTTGCTCTTATTGTGGCGTGGGTGATGTATTTATTAACACTCGGAGTGAAAATTCGCAGACTAAAGATTCATTAAGCAGTGTCCAAAAAAATGCACAAAGTCCTTCAGCCGGTTGTGTAAAACTGGAATATTCACGCATGAAAAAAGGCGGTGCTTATCCTATCCATATAGCACCCAGCATACAGTCGGCTAACGATCAGCGAGTTAATATTCCTTACAATGAAGCCATAGAGCGTTTCGCGGAAATGATATTGGAATATCTCAATCCAGAATCGCAAATTTTAATTTATGCGTGTGGGCAGGTGGATTACTTTGCAATTTTCGCTATGCAAGAGGTATTTCGTTTATTGGGTGTTCGCAATCTTACCGGGAACGCTGAACATTGTTTAAATGCCGGTGCAGTCCACAACGAGATGCTTACTGGGCAGGAAGGCCCTTTTGTCACCATCGACCAGGCCTTAACAGGTGATAATAAATTTTATATTTTAAATGGCTGGAATGGATTTATTACACATCCGCCCATGTTTAACCGTTTATCAGCAAAACAAAATGTCAAGGCCGTGTTGTTTGATGTGATGCTTACCGAAACAGGCCAGGCATTGCAAAATAAATTGGGTGACGAAAAAATCGGCCTGATTAAACCGGCGGGTGATCCCCATATAGCACTGGCCGTTGCACAGGTTTTATTAAAAAAATATGCAAGCTCACTGAACCAACATTTTATTGAACATTGGTCAGATCGCACCAGTTTTGAAAATTTCAAATGCCTCGCACTGGAAGATACTTATTCACCGGAATCTGTTGCAACGCGTATCGCTGCCGAACCGCGTTTTGAAACGCGCATTCAGGAATTAATTTATTACATCGCAGATATGCTGGCTGATCCTGCAGTTGTACCTGTGGTAATTCCCTCAGTTGGTCTTTCACAAAGTACTGGTGTTGTTGCCCACTGTTTGTGGGCGTGTACGCTGGCCATGCTTGGCAAATTTGGACTGGATACGCAGCAATCGCTCTTGGGTGGCGTGTTGCGCTTGCCAGGTCAAATCAATGCAGAGTCAGAAGTACAAGGGCTTAGTCGAAAATATTTTATGGGTCGTATTCCCATGAGTGACGCTGTTGAAGCCGCCCGCCGGATGCAACTGCCTGATGACGCTTATGCTGCAGTGCTTGCTGACGAACCTATAGCGGCGCTGGATTACTCTGAGCCGTCGAATAAAAAGCAATTGTTTTTATTTTTTGGTACCCAATTCGAATCCAACATGCCAAATCGCCAACAATGGTTACGCAAGCTAACCATGGCCGATAACAAAGTGGTCGTCATAGACCCCATTCCAGATACCTGGAGTTTATCTAACGCGCAATTAATTATTCCTTCGCCACCACATCCTGCAACAGCCAAACTTTATCAAAACGGCGAATGGCGATTGTCGCTCTCCGTGCCGCAAAAAAAAGCGTCTCCCGAAACACGCTCAGATGCCACTATTATTTACGACCTTATGGAAAAATTAATTGGCCATTTTAAACGGGATAAACAGCTTCTCATTCACTATCCGCACCTATTGTCTCTGTTGGAGTCAGGTTATCTTGAAGAACGTTTTTGTTCGCGAGAAACGGGAACCCAAAAAATAGGGGGGCTTGCGCGCATTCAAAATGAAGTGTCGCGCGTGCAGCTGTTTGAGAGAATCCAATATTATTTACACAATGGCTCAGGACCACTCTATTGCAGTTTTGATAAGGAAACTAATGAACCTGTGCGTTGGGAAGATTTGCTAAATCATGGAGCACTCATTTACGGCGGTGTTGGTCGTGACAGATTCAAGCTGGATTATGGAACCACCACATCACCTTTCGCGGATATTTACAGACGTGAAAGGAAATTTATTTTTTTCACCCCGACAGAAAATGATCTCGAACTGACAGATGGCTTGGTGCTTAATTCCGGTCGTTCAAGTCTTTCTGATAATCGCCGCCGCATACAATTCGCTACTAAATCCTTTAATTCCGGTAAAGCGACACCGGTGGATGATATGCCGCCTATTCACCCGGTCTATGTTTCATTGTTGCTTGCCGCTGAATATGAATTAATAACCGGTGACTGGATTCGCATTTGGTCCAGCACTAACTCCCGTTTTATAGAATTACCGGTTGTGGTGTCTGACCGAATTTTTGGCAAAACGCTATACACCAGTTTTCATCGTTCCAAAGCACAAGGCACACAACAATTATATCTTAATGACGTTACCGACAGTAAAGCGCGTTGCGCTTATTCCAGTCAGGTTAAATTAAAAATACCGCGTGTCTGGGTGGAAAAAATTTCCGTAGAAAACATTTTATTTAATTATTTTTCAAACCCTATGCAAAAAAATAAACAGGATGCTGCAAAAAAAATATCGCTATGGGATGGCAGCGAAATGCCGTTCGTTGTTCAGCGGGTTATTCGCGAGGCGGATGGTTGTACAAGTTTTCAATTAATACCAGACAACCCAAGGCGCATCACTTTTTCTCCGGGGCAATATTGCGTAGTGCACTTAACAATTAATGGGCGGCGCCAATCTCGCGCCTATTCCATTTCATCTTCTCCACTGCAAGACCACATGATTGAAATCACTGTAAAGCGTGTTGAAGGAGGCATTGTTTCCAATTGGCTCCCCGATAACGTGATTGCCGGTGACAGTTTGCACCTTGCAACAATAGGCGGGGAATTTTATTTAACTCCGCAAATCATTTCAGAAAAGATGTTATTTATTGGTGCGGGTAGTGGCGTTACACCATTGATTTCTATGTTGCGCTGGCTCGTGCAAATCGCTCCAAATGCCGATGTTGATTTTTATATGAGCGTGCGCAGTTTGGCCGATGTCGTGTTTGCACAAGAGCTAATCCAGATAGAAACAATGATGCCCAATTTCAATTTGTGGATTGTTCCCACATCGAAAGAATATGAATCCTCACCAGAGGTCTTGCAAGGTCGCATTTGCGCCGACAAATTACAACGCGTGTCGCCAGATTGTGTTGATCGTAAGGCATACATCTGCGGACCAGAAGGATTTATGGCCTCGGCCGAAAAAATATTGCTACAGCTGGGGCAATCACCGGTAAATATTGTTAAGGAAAGTTTTGGTGTAGAACGCAAGCGCCCGCAGGAAGTATCACTGGAAGCATTGCAAGTTTCATTCATGGGCACCGACATTAACTTGCAAGCCGATGGCAGCAAAACACTATTGGAACTCGCTGAAGAAAATAATGTTCCTTTGAATTCCGCTTGCCGAAGCGGCATGTGCGGCGCGTGCCTGGTGAAAGTAGAAGGCGATACTTGTCAGGAAACGAGCGATCAGCTTAGTGAAGAACAACTCGCTGAAGGTTATCGGCTGGCATGTGTTTGTTATCCAAAAGGTCATTGCCAGGTCAGCTTGGTCTAGCACAGGGAATTAATATGTCTGTTAAAACAGGTTTTCATTTATGGAATATTTTTGATCCAAAAATCAGAATATTACATTTTACCTGGTTCGCATTCTTTTTAAGTTTTGTTATCTGGTTTAGTCATGCACCGCTACTGGTATTTATTAAATCTTCCTTGCAGCTTGACGACAGCCAAATCAAAGCTCTGCTGATTTTGAATATTGCCTTAACAATTCCTGCACGTATTTTTATTGGGATATTGGTGGATAAATTTGGTTGTAGATTAATATTTTCATTGTTGCTGGTAAGCGGTGGAAGTTGTTGTATTGCGTTTGCGTGCTCCCAGACCTTTGAACAATTAGCCATTTTACGTTTTTTATTGGGATTTATTGGTGCAGGGTTTGTCATTGGCATTCGCTTGGTTGGTGAATGGTTTCCAGCATCACAAATTGGTTTTGCTGAAGGTATTTATGGCGGCTGGGGAAATTTTGGGGCCGCCGCCGCCGCTATGTTATTGCCAGCTTTAACCTTGTATTTTGGCGGTGAAAGTGGTTGGCGTTATGCACTTGCATCCCTTGGTTGTTTTACCTTTATGTACGCTTTTATTTTTTATTATTTTGTGCGTAACACACCCGATCGCGAAAAATTTTATACCGCAAAAAAAGGTGGCGCACTTGAAGTGAGTAGCTGGAGTGATCTGTGGCTTTTGCTGATCATGAATATCCCGCTTTATTTAGCGTTGGTAGCGTTAAGTTGGAAGCTGTCACCTGCGGGAGTTAATTTGTTATCAGACTATCAGGTGTTTGCGATATGGGTGATATTGAGTGTACTTTTTTTTATTCAGACGCGGCATATTTTTTTGATTAACAAAAATCGTCTTGATACTGGAATTGCCTCGTGGGATAAATATTCATTTAAACAAGTATCTATTTTAAATGTGTCCTATTTTATTACCTTCGGATCAGAGCTTGCGGTTGTGTCTATGTTGCCATTATTTTTTATAGACACATTTACACAACTCGATCCAGCAACAGCTAGTTTTCTGGCAGGGGGCTTTGCGTTTATGAATATTATTGCACGGCCTGCAGGTGGATGGCTTTCTGATAAATTCGGGCGGCGTATAACGCTCATCTTATTAATGTGTGGCTTGGCCATAGGTTATTTAGTTTTAAGCCGTATCGATAAACATTGGGCAATTCCTGCAGTACTTACGGCAATCATGTGTTGCTCTTTCTTCGTACAAGCCGGATGCGGTGCTGTATTTGCAATAGTCCCACTGATAAAACGTCGTATGACAGGTCAAATAGCGGGTATGACAGGTGCTTATGGCAATGTTGGTGGCGTTATGTATCTCACATTACTGAGCTACGTAAATTACAGTAACTTTTTCCTGGTGATAGGTAGCACTGCCCTGGCAGGTTTAATTCTGTGTTTATTTGTGAAGGAGCAGGTCAAACCCGCGGAATTTGATCACAGTGGTACTGTGTTGGATGCGGAGTAAAACTTCTCAACCAACATTACATTTTTAGTTGGCTACCTATGTGATTTTGTTGAAAGGACGATTTGTGCTATACGCCCTTACCAGCCAATAGTTGCTGCTTATGTTTTTCACTCATGAGGGCAACCAGTGGCGCTAATTTATTGAGTACAGAATCCATTTGATTTTTTGCTATGTCCGTTTTACCAGCGGCAATTGCTTCCAATAGACGATCAATTGAAATTATTGCAGGGGGTTCACTGGTTTGAGCGGGCTCAAGTTTTAATATTTGAACTTCACCACTACCAACTTTTTTAGCATTAACGAGTGCTTGTTCTGCGGAGTGAACCAAATCCTTAATAGTGGCGGGGCTACCTTTTCTGATGATAGCAATACCGGCTGACATACTTATGGTGACGGCTTCACCACCTATGGTTATTTTGAACGATTTTATTTGGTCACATAAACGCTTCGCTAAAATGATTACGCCTTCAGCTTTGGCCATTGGCAAAATAGCGGCGAATTTTTCAAAACCGTAACGCCCAACGCTATCTTCACTGCGAATTGCACCTAGCATTCTGGTTGCCGTTTGCTTAAGAATACGATTTGTTGCTGATTCGCCAACGCGTTGATGAATCGCTTTGAAATTGTCCAGTTCGAATATGATCAACGCCATATTTTCACCATGGCGATTTGCAAATGACAGGTCTTTTTTCAGCTGTTGATTAATACCGTTGCGGTTTAAGGTGCCCGTTAACAAATCAATATCAGCACTTTTTTGTAAATTAACTTTATCTCTACGGTAACTCGCGTGAGCCTCGGCTCTGGCCAAAAGCTCGGCTGACTTAAAGGGTTTGCTGATAAAGTCTGTTGCCCCTAGTTCGAGCACCTTTCTTTTTACATCCTCTTCGTCAGCCGCCCCGGTAATAACTATAACGGGCTGATTGCGGATCCCTTCGTTTTCGGATTGCCTGATTCGTTGAATCAGACTATATCCATCAACCTTTGGCATCCCAAGATCAGTGAAGATTACTTGAATGCTATCGTCGGTAGAGATTTTCTCCCAAGCCTCCTCCCCATTTTCAACCAACACCAGGTCGAACTGCTCTGCCAGTATTTTAGTTGCCGTTAGCCTGACTACCTTGGAGTCGTCGGCGAGCAGAATCTTTGTTTTTTTCTGGTTTTCTGTGTTCTTGCTTTCGGTCATGGCTATCCATCTATGAAAGGGTTGAGGTCATTAACTATAGAGGATAGTCGATGGAACGAGAGTCCACCATTAAGAGCCATAGGCGCTGGGGGTAATCAAGGGCTGCTTCCACCTCTGGTAATGCCAAATTTCTACAGATCCGGACGAGTTGATTAGTAAAAATCATTCCATCAAGAAAATGCAATTCACATTTTGGTGGTCAGAATTTCGGAGTAGGAGAGTGGTAAAACTGTATCAAGTAATGTTTCAATTCAGAATAAAAATTAAGCTCTTTTCTTGAGCCGTGGCGCAAAATTATTAATTTATTTCGTCGGAATCGTTGCGAAATTTTTTTCATTAGTGATTAAGTGTGTTCGCTCATTTAGTTTGATTTATTCGCGTCATGTAAATCATTTTTTTACTTGAAAAATCGTGCGCATTGTTAATGTATTTAAAAAATTTTATTTGAATATATGTAACAAGATGACGCTAAAATTAATCGACTGCATCAAGTTTTAATGCGTATTTTACCTATTTTTCCGCCAATAGAGGTTTGAATTTTGTCTGTAAATATTACGAAATATGTAAATTTTTTCTAATAGCATTTTCATTAGAGCTAAAAAAAATCTATCAGTTAGTATTGCGTGGCAGTTCGGTGTCTCGAGGTCCAAATATTCTAATAATTTTACTTGGGCTTCATATCCGAAACTGAATTTCAATTGGCGCAAAATTCTTTGCGCTTCACCGTGAGGAGCAAAGCCAGTATAAAGATGTTATTGGCGTACACCGCTCCTCGTAAATAAATGCACGCGAGGGCATATGAAAATAATTAAGCCACATGTATTCGGTCTAACCTGTCTTTTAGTTGTTTCCGCTTCATCCTATGTTGGAGCGGCAGAATTCACTTGTGAAAGTGATCAGCCCAATTGTCTTTATGACGCGGTTGAGGCTGCTAACCAAACCGGTGAAGCAAGTACTATTCGCTTTTCTGCAGGGGCCCATTACTCCTCTGCCACCTTTCCGTCACGGTGTGCACCATCTATTGAAGGTGATATCACCATCGTCGGCCAGGGTAGAGTTGATACGCACCTTATGGCCCAAGGATCCTGCGCTTACTTTCACGTGAATCCGGGAGCCTCACTTACCCTGCAAGATATTGTCATTGCAGAGGGAAATCTCGATGGCCTTAAGGCGGGCTCTGGAGTCGTGCAGCGCGGCGCGGCTGTTTACAACGAAGGCACACTTCGTGTTGAGCGAACCATTTTTAGAGGCAATGGTATTAACGATAATTTTGCTGCTTTATCTGGTGGTGGTGCTATCTATAACGCACCCGGTGCAAAGGCGTACGTGAACGACGCAGACTTTTTCTCCAATAGTATTGAACAAGAAAACTATGGGGGCGCTGCTATTCTCAATGAAGGCACTATGAATGTTTCCCATGCTCGCTTTTTCAGCAACACCGGCCGCGGTGGCATTATTGCCAACGGTGTTCCAGGTGCGACCCAGATGGCTACCCTAAATCTGTCGGATGCCGTTATCGTAAGCAATTACAGCAGTACTGGAATCAGAAATGGATTAATGGGTTTTGCACAGGTATTGGTTGAACGCACGACCATACGCGATGGAGATGCAACTGAAGGTGGTGGTATTTATAACGGTGGCGAGATGACCGTGCGCGAAAGCAGCATTGTTCGCAACACCGCCATTAAAGGAGGTGGCATCTATGGCGCGAAGGGTTCAAGAACCAGTTTTGTTAATACCACCATTAGCCAGAATTATGCGCGAGGCAAGGCTGTGGGTAACGGAGTAGGTGGTGGAATCTACAACAATGGTGGTGCAGTATTTATCGCGAGCTCTACGATTGCTTCAAATACCTCGCAAGGTTTTGGAGCAGCAATTGCAGTAACTTCTGATCTTGATGGCAACGCACAAGTCTTTGTTAAAGGTTCTGTGATTGTGGGTCATGCAAACACCAGACAATATCCGGCCTGTTATGACTTCGGCGCGAACGATGCGCGCAAATTATTCCTGGTGGAAAATAACCTGATAACCGCGCAATCAAATTGCTACCTTCCTTCAGAGACTGACATTATTGTAAATGAAACGGATAGCTTCACTAATGTGTTAGGTTCTTTATCGGACTACGGCAGTTTGAGTCCTAGTTACGCATTATTGCGTGGTAGCCCAGCTACCGACAGTGAAGACAAACTCTGTACAGATTTTGATGGCATGCCAGTTGTGATCGATCAGCGCGGCAACGAAAGGACCGGTTGCGATAAAGGTTCGGTCGACGCCAGTGGCGAAGCTCCTCCAGTTCAAATTCTATTGAAAGCAAATGCAATACAACCGAACTCAACTGCCAGCATTGATGTGGGGATTTTATCGCGCAACGATTCGACCACTCCATTCAAGCCCGTTGCAGAGGTTAATCGCAGTGCGATTCGATTGGGTTCAGCTGTACCGCTTAAATATCTGAGTCAAGACCTCAATGGCGATGGTGTTTCTGATTTAGTGGCCAGATTTAAAATCAGCGATATAGGAATTTCCTGTGGCGACACAGAGGTTGAATTGCAGGGAGCCATAACAAATGCTGGTCCATTTACCACCAGCGCTCAGATCAACACAGTTGGTTGTAATTAATAAGCGTTAATAAAAAGCCCGAGAGATGCGTTAATCTCCCGGGCTTTTTTTATTTTTTTAAAGTGGTTTGTTTTTTTGCCATTTT
>CBHTVU010000064.1:0-18656 GCA_966096785.1 uncultured Gammaproteobacteria bacterium
TCTTTCACCGGGCTTGCGGTAAGTTTTTTTCCGCGTCCGGCAGGACGATCTGGCTGGGAATAAACCGCGATAACCTTGTGACGGCTGCCAATTAAGGCTTTGAGGTGCTCGGCTGCGAATTCGGGGGTGCCGGCGAAGATGATGTTTAGAGCTTGGATATCAGACATGAAATTTTGGGATATCAAAAAGTAAAAGGGTGGCGGTTTAATAGGGAGTCGTCATCCTCAACTACGCGTTCCGGCTAGCGGGGATGACGACTCCCTTCTTGGTAATTGTTTAATTTTGGGATTGGGTGTGAACAAAAAAGGCGCCTAGCGCGCCTCTTCTTTGTGTTTCTTTTCGAGCTTTTTCTTGATTCGAGTGCGTTTTAAAGGCGAAATATAATCCACAAATAATTTGCCATTCAGATGATCAAGCTCGTGCTGTATGCAGACGGCTAACAAGCCATCTGGTTTGATGGTAAAAGATTTACCATCGCGGTCGAGCGCTGTCACGCTGATGTGCTCGGGGCGTTGCACGGTCTCATAAAATCCGGGAACCGAGAGACAGCCCTCGTCATACTCATGCATATCCGCATCTAGAACGGTAATTTCCGGATTGATAAAAACCAGCGGTTGCGATTTGTCCTCGCTGACGTCAATTACTACAATACGCTCGTGAACGTTAATTTGTGACGCAGCCAAACCAACACCTGGGGCATCGTACATAGTTTCGAACATATCATTAATTAGATTTTTGACGCGATCGTCTACACTTACAACTGGTTTGGCAATTGTACGCAGTCGCGGGTCGGGGAATTCCAGTATCTCTAATATCGCCATAGTCTTGTGACAAACTTCTAGTAAAAAGGTAATAAGCGCTGCTAACATGATGATCGTACAGGAAATAATCTGTATAGAGAAAGCAGCAGGGTGGAATAATAAGCTATTATAACGTCTATCTGTCTGATGGCTGAATAAAACAGGATCTGTTTTTATGAAAAAAATGATTATTGGTGTTATAGCCGCTGCTTTCGTGAGTCTCAGCGTGTGGGCACAAGACACTTTACTTAAGCCGGGTCACCCTGACGAATACACCGTTAAAAAGGGCGATACCCTTTGGGATATTTCAGGTACCTTCTTAAATTTGCCATGGAAATGGCCAGAAATCTGGCATGCGAATCCCCAGATTGAAAATCCTCATTTGATCTATCCTGGTGATCTGATTCATTTGGTGTATGTTGATGGACAAGCTCGCCTGACCTCTGAGCGCACCCTCAAGCTTAATCCCAGCGGAACAGACAAGTTGTCTCCAAGCGTGAGAGTTATATCTGCCGACTCCGCGATTTCAACTATTCCGCTGGACCGCATCGACAGCTTCCTGTCACGCAGCCGTATTGTCGACGATGAAAGTGTTTTTGCTACAGCGCCTTATATCCTTGCCGGCCCACAGAAGCGTATTGTGGCGGGCGCTGGCGATGAAGCCTATGCACGCGGCGACTTCAAAGAATTCACCAGCTTTGGTGTTTACCGTAAAGCCGAGCTTTATCATGATCCCGTAACCAAGGAGCCTTTAGGTGTTCTTGCTTCTGGTGTGGGTACCGTAAGCGTGAAAGCTCTTAAAGATGATGTGGCTACCGTTAATGTCATCCGCGCTACTGAAGAAGTGCGTATTGGCGATTTCTTGTTGCCCAGTGAAGATCGTTCAACCAGTTCTACTTTTTTCCCAAGTGGTCCTGAGTCGGAAATCACCGGCTCTATTATTGGTGTAGAAGGTGGAGTGCGTCAGGTTGGTAAATTCAACGTAGTCATGATTAACCGTGGCGATCGTGAAGGTATCAAAATGGGTAATGTGCTGGCGATTTATAAAAAAGGTGAAGTGGTAAAAGATCGCGTTCATGGTGGTAAAGTTGCACTTCCTGACGAACGTGCCGGCATCCTGATGGTGTTCCGTACCTTTAAGAAAATGAGCTTGGCGTTGGTGCTCGAAGCAGATCGTCCATTGTCTGTGGGTGATACCCTGCAAAATCCGTAATTTTTTAACTCACATTTATTTATTCGCGGCGGCGCATGAAGCGCCGCCTATAGTTTACACAAGGAAGAGTCATGCAAAACCCTTTTTACCATTCTCTCGTTTTACATCGTTTACCCCACATTGGCGCTGCTACCTACAATCGGTTAGTTGAGCTTTTTTCCTCGCCAGAAGCTGTGCTAAATCAGCCAATATCCAAACTTGAAAAGCTGATAAATGCCGAGACGGCTTCTGCTATTCGGAATTTTCAGGCACACCAGGAAAACTCTGCGGCCGGTCAAAAAGCACTGGTCGACTTAGAATGGCTTTCCACTCAATCAAATGTTCATTTGATCGCGATTTCAGATCCTAACTATCCAGATTTGCTACGCCAAATTCCAAAAGCGCCGCCGTTACTTTTTGTGCGAGGCGACATTCATTTACTGAGTCTCCCACAAATAGCCGTTGTCGGTAGTCGCAATCCCAGTAGTGGCGGAAATGAGAACGCGCATCGTTTTGCAGAGTTTTTAGCGAGTAATGGTTTTACGATCACGAGCGGTCTGGCCTTGGGAGTGGATGCTGCTGCGCATCAAGGTGCACTTGCTGGGAAAGGTAAAACGATTGCCGTTATGGGAACAGGTTTGGATCTGATTTATCCTTCGCGCCATAATTTGCTCGCTCGGCAAATTATCGAAAATGGAGGTGCGTTAGTTAGCGAGTTACCCTTGGGTAGTAGTGCAAATGCGGCAAATTTTCCGCAGCGTAATCGGATTATCAGTGGTCTCAGCTGTGGCGTTCTTGTGGTTGAAGCGGCTGTTCAAAGTGGCTCACTGATAACGGCGAAAACAGCGCTGCTACAAAATCGCGAAGTCTTTGCGATCCCCGGTTCCATTCACAATCCGCTCGCTCGTGGCTGCCATCAGCTTATTCGCCAGGGCGCCACCTTGGTGGAAACGGGTCAGGACATTGTCGATCAGCTGCAGGGAATTTTGGGTTTTGAGCGTGAAAAGCTGACCAAGTTGTTACAAAAGGCTGAAAAGAAAGCTGAACTCGATCATAAAAGTTTGGATGGACTTACGCCTGCAGAGCAGCAGCTAATTCACGCCATGGGCTATGACCCGGTCAATATTGACGATCTTGTCGAACGAACAAATATCGCGGTGGGCAGCGTGGCGGCGCAGTTAATAGGGTTGGAGATCAAGGGGTATGTACAGCAAATAGGCGCCGGTTATCAACGGATTTAAATCTCTGGTTCCCTCAATGGCCATAATTCGGTAGATTGCCAACATCTCCCTTAAGGCTTTGTCTATGAATCCACCGTTGAAGAATCACTGGATATTGAACCCGCGCGTGCAATACGCAGCAAAACAAATGTGGCAGGGCGGCGTTGTCGCTTATCCCACTGAGGCAGTTTGGGGTTTGGGTTGTAACCCTTTCAATGAAGACGCCGTTATGCGCTTGCTCGATATGAAGCAACGCCCCGTCAACAAAGGCCTCATCTTATTAGCTTCGGATATCAGCTTGTTTGAGCCTTTTATTTATCATCTTAATGATATCCAGCGACAACGTATCAAAAAAAGCTGGCCAGGACCGGTCACCTGGTTAGTTCCTAATAATGGTCTTGCTCCCAAATGGATAACGGGTGATTACACGGGTGTCGCGCTACGGGTAACAGATCATCCGGTCGCTTCGGCGCTGAGCCGCGCATTTGGTGCTCCCATTGTCTCAACCTCTTGCAATACACAAGGCCGCAAACCGGCACGCACAGGTTTTGATGTGCACCGCTATTTCGGTGACGAGCTGGATGCTATTACTCCCGGTGCAGTCGGTAAACGCGCCAATCCTTCTGAAATCCGTGACCTGATGACGGGAGAAATTGTCCGTCCCGGCTAACCCTTTGATGTTAAGGCCGAGTAGAATAGCGGCCTTTTCTCGCTATGCATCTTAGGAAATTCCATGAGCAATGCACCCGCCTCTGCACCGGACAAAGCTGCCGTCAAAGCTTATCTACTCGATTTACAAGACCGTATTTGCAAGGCGTTAGCCGATGAAGATGGCGGCGCTGGCTTTGTTGAAGATAACTGGACGCGAACCGAAGGCGGTGGTGGCCGAACCCGCGTCCTGGCCGATGGCATTGTCATCGAAAAAGGCGGCGTTAATTTTTCTCATGTGCAGGGCGCTCAAATGCCCGCCTCCGCCACAGCACATCGCCCCGAATTGGCGGGCCGTGCTTTTGAAGCTATGGGGGTATCTCTTGTTATTCATCCGAAGAATCCTTACGTGCCTACCAGTCACGCGAATGTGCGTTTTTTTATCGCCGAAAAAGAAGGTGCAGATCCAGTGTGGTGGTTTGGTGGCGGTTACGATTTAACGCCTTACTACGGCAACGAAGCCGATGTCATTCACTGGCATAAAACTGCAAAAAATGCGTGCGCGGAATTCGGTGAAGATGTCTACCCGCGTTACAAAAAATGGTGCGATGAATATTTTTATTTAAAGCATCGCAATGAAGCACGCGGTGTTGGCGGTTTATTTTTCGATGATTTGAATGAGCAAGGTTTCGAAAAAAGTTTTGCATTCTTGCGTGCTATTGGCGACAGTTTTATTCCCGCCTATCAACCTATTCTTGCTGTCCGAAAAAATACTGCCTACGGTGAGCGTGAGCGTCAATTCCAACTTTATCGTCGTGGTCGTTACGTTGAGTTTAATTTGGTTTATGACCGTGGAACCTTATTTGGTTTGCAAACCGGTGGCCGCACTGAATCCATTCTAATGTCCCTGCCGCCATTGGTGCGTTGGGAATATGATTTTCATCCTGAGGCCGGTAGCGCTGAAGCAGAACTTTACGAGAAATTTTTACCTCATCGCGATTGGTTGAAATAACTATTTGAGTAAATAGTTGCCGCTAATTAATTGAGAGTGAAAGAATGGTTTTCTTTCAAAACTTATTTTACAAAATTTATACGTTTTATAAATGGAACATCGATGACAGATCAATACGCAGTATTTGGCAACCCCATTAACCACAGCAAATCACCAACGATTCATCGCCAATTTGCTGAGCAAAGCGGCCAGAATTTACATTATGCAAAACAATTAGTAGCAGTAGATGAATTTGTAAAATGTGCACAGGATTTTTTTGCCCAAGGCGGTAAAGGTTTAAATGTTACCGTTCCTTTTAAAATAGAGGCTTTTTCTTTTGCACAACAATTAACACTGCGTGCGCAACGCGCTGGTGCAGTTAATACGCTCGCAATGCAAAGTGACGGAGTTATTTTGGGCGATAATACCGACGGCATTGGTATGGTGCATGACATGCACAATCTCGGTTGGGAGTTAGAAGGAAAGCGTATTTTAGTATTAGGCGCTGGTGGCGCTGTGCGTGGAATTTTGCAACCCTTATTGGCTGAGCATCCTGCCCTGGTTGTTATTGCAAATCGCACGTTTTCAAAAGCAGAGGAACTTGCCGCGCATTTTCACGATCTCGGTGAAGTAAAAGCAAAAATGTTTGAGCAATTGCATGATGATAAATTCGATATTGTGATTAACGGTACATCTGCAAGTTTAAATAACGATTTACCACCATTACCTGATAATTTACTAAACCAAAACGCCTGTTGTTACGATTTAATGTACGGCGCTGAACCCACGGTTTTTATGCAATGGGCGCAACAAAACGGCGCTGCAAAAATTGCTGATGGTTTGGGGATGCTGGTAGGTCAGGCAGCAGAAGCTTTTTATATTTGGCGCCACATTCGCCCGGAAGTTGTGCCTGTTATTACGATGTTGCGCAGGCAGCTTGCGGAGAAAAAATAAAAGTATCTGACGTGAGATGGAGTCCAAAAGATGTTTCTAGTACAGCTCGTGCTAGTCTTGTTTTAGAGGAAGTCGTCATCCCCGCAGGGGATGACGAACTTCACTTAAATGAGTTGTGAGGGTTTCTACTCAATATTTTTTATACGAAACTTATCAAAATTACCAAAAACAAACCCTTCTAAAAAACTGATCTAAACGCACTAATTAACCCAGTGTATTAACGCATTAGCTCCACCTAAACTGATCCCATTCTTGCAAATCAGCAAGTCAGCACAGATTAAGGAGTCATTATGTTAAACGTCAGACGCAGTAACCAACGCGGTAGCGCATCGTTTGATTGGTTGCGTAGCAAGCACACATTTTCATTTGGCAATTATCAGGATGAAACCCAAATGGGGTTCTCGGAATTGCGCGTTATTAATGATGATGAGGTTGTTCCCGAAGGTGGCTTTGCGACCCATGGTCATCGCGATATGGAAATTATCAGTTATGTGTTGAGTGGTGAAATTGCGCATAAAGATAGTGAAGGCAATATCACTCGCCTGCCACCTGGTGAATTTCAATTGATGTCCGCCGGTAGCGGCATTCGGCACAGTGAATTTAATCCATCGCTCACTAAAAAATTACATTTTTTGCAGATCTGGATTCAACCCAATGTATTTGGGCAAAAACCTGGCTATCAGCAAAAAGATTTTGGCAGTGAACAGGGGCTAACTTTAGTGGTGAGTCCGAACGGAGCCGAAGGCAGTTTACACATCAAACAGGATGCGAAGATTTATCAGCTCATACTTACGCCCGAGAACTCTGCCCAGCTCAATACGGATAAGGCGCGCCGTTACTATGTGCATAACATTGAAGGTCCTTTAGTGGTTAAGGGAAATGACGGTGCCTGGGAAACACTACATGCGGGTGATGGTGTAAAAATTGAATCACTCAGTGAGCTAAAGTTTTCTGCTAGTAATGAGCCCGTAAAAGCTTTGGTATTTGATTTGCCGTAATCCAATGGATATTACTGGCGTAAAAAAGCCGCCTTGGGGAAGGCGGCTCATGGGGTTTAGTAAAGCGTAATTTTTACATTAGTATCGATGAGTTGTTTTTAGTTTATTTATTTTAATGCTCACCCCTTTCAGGCGGTTGCCGCTTTCTCATCCAGTGATTCCAGCTCGCCAGTCTCGCGGGCTTTTTTACCATAGACAGCTTCAAACAATGGTGATGCCATCAATGTGGTTACTATCGCCATCAACACCAGCATAGAGAACAGGCCTGTTCCAATTACACCTTTCTGCAGACCAATGTTGATAATGATCAATTCCATCAGGCCGCGTGAATTCATAAGAGCGCCTATACCCAAGGCGGTACGATTGTCTTGGCCGCACAGGCGAGCCGCTAGATAACATGCTCCACCCTTGGCAACAATTGAACCGACCAATACAGCCAGGGCAATTAGTACTAACTCCAGATTGTTGATCATGGTGAGCGCGGTGTTCAGACCGGAGAATGTAAAGAAGGTTGGCAGCAATACAACGACAGCAAAAGGCTCTAGCTGTTTCTTTAATTCTTCAACAAACTTGCCGCGCGGCATCACCGTACCAAGAAGGAATCCGCCAAATACTGCGTGTAAACCAATTCCATCGGCGATAAAGGCGCTGAGCATAAATGCAATGAGTGTAATCGCCAGTACGTTAGGACTAATCGTACCTTCTCGTTCTACGATCCGGCCCAAAGGTGCCAATAGGCGAGGTCCGAGAAGCAAAACCACGCTGGCAAATATGACTCCCCCAAGTATGGTCTTAACGGCGAGTTCCGGGCCTGCTCCAAAGCTGGCAAGCACTATGGCTAGCACGCACCAGGCACCAGCATCGTCAATAGCGCCAGCAGAAAGTGAAAGCGTACCTAATTTGGAATTTGTCAGGCCTCGCTCATGAATGATTCGTGCGAGCATGGGAAAGGCGGTGATCGCTATAGCGGCACCCATGAACAAGGTGGCATTAAAGGTGGTTGCCTTTTCAGAAAAGAGACCGGGAATGGTCATTAACCAAGGCGTAATCATAATCGCTACGACAAAAGGTGCGGCCATCCCAGAAATAGAAACTGCTGCTGCTGCGCCAACGTTGGCTTTGAAGTGATCCTTACGGAAACCCAATCCCACCAGGAACATATATAAACCTACCCCAAATTGCGCGCAAACGTACAGAACGCTTATGGACTCTTTGGGGAAAAGTGCTTTTTGTAAGTCGGGTGCTATAAGACCAAACAGGGTTGGGCCGAGTAAAACACCTGCAATCATTTCACCGACCACTTGCGGTTGATGAAGATATTTTTTACCTAGCCAACCTACACCACGGCAGGTCACAAGAATGACCAGCATTTGTATGAAAAATAAAACAGAAAGTTGTGCGTTTGACATCTAATCACCAAATTTTATTGTGTGTTATTTTTTATCATCAGATCTAAAAAGTCTCTTAAATGAAACCCATTAGAGACCAAAGTCGCTCATGAGGTGCGTAGTTATAGTTGAGGAGCGCAGGAGTGTTCAATATAAGGTATATAAGTTTTGACTATCGAGAATCTGATTGCAATCAAAGAAAGCGATCCAACGAAGTTAAAGCCGCCGCATCGCATTAGAACATCGAACTAACCTTGTATTACTTGGAGTGTTACAGCTCAAACGGTAAGAAAGCTTTTCTCGGTTTCGCCATATAAGCGTGTCTGGCAGATGATCCGCCGACATAAGGTATAAGTTTTATCTATGGTGCTTACGGAGTACACTAGATTGCAGCCAGCAACCCTCACCCAAAAATCCAACCTTCATTATGACTCTCACTGAATTACGTTATTTGGTAACGCTCGCGCAGGAAATGCATTTTAGCCGCGCGGCTGAACATTGGGGCGTGAGCCAGCCAACTCTGAGTATGGCGGTACGCAACCTCGAACAAAATTTGGGGGTGTTACTGTTTGAGCGTAGTAAATCTGGCATTCGTCCGACGGCTATGGGCGAGCAAATTATTGCCCAGGCGCAGCGTGTGGTTGCTCAGGCTGATTGCATAATTGCGCTGGCCGAGGCGGATAAAAATCAATTGAGCGGAGACTTAAAAATTGGTGCGATTTTTACCTTGGGTCCTTATTTACTACCGCAACTGATCTCTGCATTAAAATTAATTGCAAACCAACTTTCCCTAAGTTGTTACGAAGGTTACAACAATGACTTACGTCAAAAACTGCGAAGCAGTGAATTGGATGCAATTCTTATTTCAAAGCCATTCACCGAAGCTGACGTAGTCACTCAGGAAATATATCGCGAGCCTTTGCAGTTGGTGATGCCGTCAAATCACGCGCTTGCTGCCAAAAAAAGCATAGCGCTGGATGATTTGCGCGGGCAAACTTTTTTATTGTTAAGCGAAAAGCAATGTTTGCGTGAGCAAATGCTAGAGGTGTTCGAACCCTCTCCAAACAATAGAGTTGAATGCAGTAGCCTGGATACCCTGCGTCATATGATTGCCATAGGTTTAGGTATTAGTATTTTGCCATCATCGGCAATCAGTTCTGCACTTTTTTCGTCGCAAGTATTAGTGACACGTCCGTTGCAAACGAATCCGGTGCGTAAAGTATCTCTGGCATGGCGAGCCAGTTTTCCGCGTCATAAAGCTATAGATGCTGTACGTCGTGCAATTCAATTTAATAGCTGGGACTTTACAACCGCGCACGATGTGAACGGTTCAGGTCTCATGGTAGAAAATCAAAGTTGGTAATGGGATAGCCCAAGCGAAATTAAAAAGCGGAATATATATGAATCAAATAAATCCCATTAAAAAAATCGTTATTGTGGGTGGTGGTACCTCAGGGTGGATTGCAGCTTCGATGCTTTCTTATCATCTAAAATCCGAATTGTGCGAAATAGAATTGGTCGAGTCAGAAGATCTGGGCACCATAGGGATTGGTGAGTCAACAATTCCACCTGTCGTACGTTTGATTCAAAATCTCGGTATAGATGAAACACAATTTATTCAAAATACGCAGGCCTGTTTTAAGCTCGGCATTAAATTTATTGATTGGCGTCAGAAAAATGAATCTTATTTTCATCCTTTTGGTGTCATAGGAAAGCGGATAGGCTCGCATGATTTTTATCAATGCTGGCTTAAAGCAACCACCCAAGAAGAAACCGCGCCGCTGCAAGATTTTTCTCCTTGTTCTGTTATGGCGCAACAGGAAAAATTTTTCTGGCCAACACAATTACAAAACACACCGATCGGTGGCGCAAGCTATGCAGTTCATCTGGATGCAAAACTGGCCGTTAGTTATTTAAATAAATATGCACACGAACGCGGCGTAAAACGCACCGAAGGAATGGTCGAACATGTTATTAAAAATGACACGGGAAATATTGAGAAATTAATTTTAAAAGACGGAAAAGAAGTTCACGGCGATTTTTTTATTGACTGCACCGGCTTTAAAGCGCTACTTATTGAAAAATCCCTCGGTGTAGGGTTTGAAGACTGGTCAAAGTATTTGCCTTGTGATCGGGCGGTCGTTGTTAAAACTGCAGCTCAGGAAAAACGCCCGCCCTACACCACAGCAACTGCACGCAAAGCGGGTTGGAGTTGGAAAATTCCCCTTCGAAATGGCACAGGTCATGGCTACGTTTATTCCAGCAAATTTTGCAGCGATGCAGAAGCAAAATCCACGTTGTTAAAAAATTTGGACGGCCCACGTATAAACGATCCTAGAGTTATCCC
Source organism: uncultured Gammaproteobacteria bacterium (assembly GCA_966096785.1). Classification (GTDB taxonomy): domain Bacteria; phylum Pseudomonadota; class Gammaproteobacteria; order Pseudomonadales; family Cellvibrionaceae; genus Cellvibrio. The sequence goes on from CBHTVU010000064.1 coordinate 10,539, forward strand.
ATTTTACACGGGGCGTCGTAAAAATATGTGGGAGAAAAATTGTCTCTCATTAGGTTTAGCTTCCGGCTTTGTCGAGCCACTCGAATCAACATCTATTCACTTAATTGCGCGCGGCATGGATTTCTTTTTGCGTTTTTTCCCAGACCGCGATTGCGACCCAAGTTTAATCAAAGAATACAATCGCCGCATGACAACGGATTTCGAAGAAGTCCGCGATTTTATTATGCTCCATTACTGCACCACGCAACGTGAAGACACAGACTTCTGGCGCTGGTGTAAAACCATGGAATTACCTGAAACTCTCCAGGAGCGCATCGCTTTATTCAAAGGCCACGGCCTAATCCGCGAAGGTACCGACGAGTTATTCCGCAGTACCAGCTGGCAATCCATTTTTGAGGGCATGGGTATTCGCCCTAACAAATACTGTCCCCGTGTAGATAATATGGATTATCAGGAAATTAGCGACACATTAAAGATGGCGCGACAAGCAATTCAATCAATGGTGAAAACTTTGCCAAGCCATGATGAATTTTTACGGCAGAATTTGGTGGATGAATAATAGGTGCTATTTTTAAAAAAATGAAGGATGACACGTGGTTAACGAACTAGTAAAAAATCAACATGTATTGCCTGGCAGATCTATTGAAAGATTTTGCAATAAAGATGGAGTAGTTGAAGTCTATCGAATAAACGGTGGTAATACTTTTTTTGCAAAACCGAGAAATAAGATTTTTTGTGTAAACCGACTATGGATCAAAGGGCTGAACAAGTTTATGGAAAGGAGATAGAGGATAGTTATCAGTCACTCGTTGATAAAATATTGAACTCTCAGCGCAGATTATTACTTGAGAATGAAAATGAAATTGCCTCAATGTTCTATGCGCTTTGGTGTTTTCGTTCCGTTATTGATCAGCAGGATGAGCTATTATCTGGTAGCCCAATCGGCATTACAGATGGAGCACTAACAAAAGAACAGAAATTAAATATAGAACTAAAGCATGGAATTTACGCAGAAGAAAGTGGGGAAATACCCGTGCGTTTTAAGCGTGGGCTAAGTATGCAAATTGCAATTGAAGACTGTTTGACGAGGAACCCTAATTTAAAATGGTATGTTGCTGAGAGTGAACTTACTGAATTTGTCGTTTCTGATAGTCCTAATAAGAACTTTACAATTCCACTTACCCCACATCTTTGCTTAATTTGTAATTTCAATGTCCCGCTCCTTAGTGATGAACAAATACTAAGCATTAATAAGGATGCCATTGTGAATAGCAAATCTTATTACTTTGCTAGACAACTAAGTGCGACATAGTATGTGGCGGATACTGAGATTGTACTCCTCACTAAACTAGCATTAAAAATAGAATGCTATTTTATTAGGGAGTCGTCATCCTCGCGTAGCGGGGATCCAGCTTTTAAAAGTTCGAATGTATTGCAAAGATATAAAAATCAAGAGCTGGATCCCCGCTGCGCGAGGATGACGACTCCCAACTTAATTAAGTCAGCTTCAATTACCGAGCAGCTAACTTATAATTCAAATGCAACTTAACCCCACCCCACTCGTGTTTAACAATACTATAAAGCATAGAATCACGAACGCGTCCGTTAGGCATTATCATATGGCTGCGCAACATACCTTCTTCTTTCGCGCCCAAACGCAAAATCGCATTGCGCGAAGTGCTATTAAAATAGTCGGTGAGAAATTCTACCCGGTTTAAATTCATCACTTCAAAAGCATGGGTGAGCATTAATAATTTTGCTTCAGTGTTTATACTCGTCTTTTGCCAGGTCTTTCCTAAAAATGTAAAACCAATTTCCAAACGCTTATTGGGTAAATTGGCTTTCATAAAACGTGTTGAGCCGGCGACCTTGCCTGTGCTTTTATCAATAGTGGCGAACGCAAGCCCATCACCCGTTTCAAATGCGGTTTTAGCGTTTTCAAAAAATAAATCAATCTGATCTAAAGGTGGAACCAAGGTTACGTAGAGATTCCATAAATCACCGTCAGCAATGGCTTCGCAAAGCCCTTCACGATGTTTTTTATTTAATGGCTCAAGGCGAACAAATTTTCCTTCCAGTGTAACTGCTTCAAGTTTCATTAAGCGTTTTCCTCTATCTACCAAACCAAAAAATTACTCCAGTAAAGCTTCTAATTCAGCGATATGAATATCTTTCAACTTTACATAATTGCCTGCGGAATATTTAAAAAAAGCACGTTCGCTATCTTTTAATGGGCGCGCTTGTTTGCAAGGTGAGCCAACATATAAAAATCCGCTTTCCAGGCGTTTGCCGGGTGGGACTAAAGTACCTGCGCCAATGACGACCTCGTCTTCCACAATCGCGCCGTCCAACACTGTCGAACCTATGCCAATAAGTATGCGATTGCCGATGGTGCAGCCATGCAAATTAACTGAGTGGCCTACGGTGACATCGTCGCCAATAATGAGTGGATGACCTGCAGGATTAAAATCGCTCGCGTGTGTGATATGTAATACGGAGCCATCTTGAATACTGGTGCGTTCGCCTATACGTATACGATGCATGTCACCACGAATAATGGCGTAGGGCCATACGGACGAATTTTCGCCAATTTGCACATCGCCAATCACAATCGCAGCAGGGTCGACATACACTTTTGCGCCAAATTGTGGGTGAACTCCCTTATGGCTGCGAATGCTTAAAGGATTTTGATTATGTTTCATAATGAATCTCTGTTTACGCCATGATAATTTTAAGGTCCGTGTCTTTTAGTTGTATCATACGCGAAAATATTTGTGCTATCTCTTCTGGAGTCGTTCATGACTAATCCGCTTTTAGAATCCCATGTGTTGCCGCCGTTTTCGACCATCGAAGCTAATCACGTTGAGCCTGCGGTTAGTCAAATTATTAACGAGAGTCGCGCTTATTTACAAAATCTTTTAGCAAATTTATCGCAGCCAAGTTGGTCGACCTTGGTCGCTCCGCTTGAAGAGCAAAGCGATAAGCTGGATCAAGCCTGGGCACCCGTGAGTCATTTGAATGCCGTGCGAAATAATGATGAGTTGCGTCAGGCTTATAATGCGAGTATTGCGCTACTCACCGAGTACGGTACTGAAGTAAGTCAGAATGAACAACTCTATAAAGCTTATCAACAATTAGCTGACAGTGAAGAATATAAAACTTTAACGCAAGCTCAAAAGCAAACCGTTGATAACGCCTTGCGTGATTTTCGTTTGGGTGGAGTCGCATTGAGTGATGATAGGAAAAAACGCTACGCAGAAATTCAGCAGCGCTTGTCAGAGCTTACAACACAATTTTCCAATCATGTTCTCGATTCAACACAGGCGTGGTTTAAGCATTTTGAAAATGTTGATGATCTGGCGGGCCTGCCTGAATCTGCCTTGGCGCAAGCAGCACAGGCTGCGCAAAAAAAGTCATTAGATGGCTACGTAATTACGCTGGATTTTCCTTCTTATTACGCTGTGATTATGTACGCGGATAATCGTGAATTGCGGAAAGAAATTTACACGGCCTATGTTACGCGTGCCTCAAATAATTCCCAAAAAGTGAATGACAGCAAAGCGGTAGAATTCACAGCCGAATTTGATAACACGATTATTATTGCGGAAACTCTTGCCCTGCGTCATGAGCTTGCACAGCTACTCGGATTCAATAACTACGCTGAGCGCTCACTGGCGACCAAAATGGCTCAAAGTACTCAACAAGTTTTGGATTTTTTGCAAGAGCTGGCAAAAAAATCAAAACCCTATGCGCAGCAGGATTACACAGAATTAAAAAATTTCGCAGCAAGTAAGGGGTGTGCAGATTTCCAGGCATGGGACACAACTTACTACAGCGAGCAACTGCGCGTTGAAAAATATTCCATCTCGCAGGAAGAGTTGCGCCCTTACTTCCCGGCAGAAAAAGTTATCAGTGGAATGTTTGAAGTAGTTTCACGCTTATTCGGTATTCACGTGAAACAGGTAAGTGATTTCGACTCTTATCATCCCGACGTTCGCTTTTATGAAATTTCTAAAAATGGATCGCAGGTCGCCAGCTTTTATCTGGATTTATTTGCACGCGAAAATAAGCGTGGCGGTGCCTGGATGGCAGATGCGCGTGTGCGTCGTAAAACGGCGAAAGGCGTGCAGCTACCTGTCGCATTTCTTACCTGTAATTTCACGCCATCGGTTGGCGACACACCTTCATTATTAACTCACGATGAAGTGACTACGCTATTTCATGAATTTGGTCATGGTATACATCACATGCTTACGCAAATTGATGTGGCGGCAGTGAGTGGAATTAATGGCGTTGCCTGGGATGCTGTCGAGTTACCGAGCCAATTTATGGAGAACTGGTGTTGGGAACCGGAAGCGATTCCTCTTATTTCTGGCCATTATCAAACGGGTGAATCTTTACCGCAAAGTTTGTTGGATAAAATGCTGGCTGCAAAAAATTTCCAATCCGGCTTACAAATGTTGCGTCAAATTGAGTTCTCACTTTTCGATTTCCGTTTGCACGCTGAATATGATTCCAAAAATCCGCACACTGCACATGAAGTTTTACAGCAGGTGAGAAATGAAGTCGCGGTAGTACAGCCACCCGCTTTTAATCGTTTTGAAAATAGTTTTAGCCATATTTTTGCGGGCGGTTATGCAGCGGGCTATTACAGCTATAAATGGGCAGAGGTGCTTTCGGCCGATGCTTTCTCGCGCTTCGAAGAAGAAGGCATTTTCAATGCTAAAACTGGAGAAAGTTTTCTACGCGAAATTTTACAGCAAGGTGGCAGCAAAACGCCCATGGAGTTATTTACAAATTTCCGTGGTCGTGAACCTAGTATTGACGCACTCCTGCGTCATTCCGGTATTGAAGTGCACTCCAATTTTATTGAAGAGGATGCGGTCTAATGGCCTATTCCACCAAGCGTCGTTTTATGGCGGGCGCTGTGTGCCCGCGTTGCTCGCAGATGGATACTATTGTTGTTTACAATATTGATGGAAAAGATTTTCGCGAGTGTGTGAGTTGTGATTTCAAAGAGGAGATGCGTTTGAATATTGCAACAAGTGAATTACAAACTCGCGTAAATCACAATGATCATCATGAGGATGTCCAGGTAATAAACATACTTTCCGTAAAACCACTTGATACAAAATAGAAGTATCGAGAGGAATATTTTATTATTTTAGCTAAGCAAGAAAAAGCTAAACGGAAAATCAGTGACGAGTAATATTATTTGAGGTATTGCTAAAATCCAAAACAATTGCCAGATCTTCTGTTAAACAAGGCCAGCGTTTTAATTCCTGTGACCAGCCGCGTGATTTGTGCAGAGTAATGTAGCGCTGGAAACTTTCCCCCGCAAAACTATATTGATTCAATAATAATTCAGCAGAAAATAAAACTGCCTGGTCCAATTCGTTTGCGAAGGGTTCGCCAATTAATTCGTGAGCTATTACATTTGCACGAGTCATATCCATTGGCGCAAGCGGGATTCCGCAATAGCCAATAAAGCGATCATTTACTTCCTCCAGCAAACGATGTGCAAGGTATGCTTCGTCGAGCAGTGCCTCTAATTGGTTGTGGGTTCCAATGATATCGGGAGGCACTAAAAAATAATCGCTGGCAATATTAAGCAAGGGCACGATTCCATCAAAAATACCTGCCTCTTTGGTTATTTCCGTAATGGCTTCGATGAACTCTGGAACTTGCGCGATATAACGAATTACAAATTCGGCCAATAATGCCTCTGCCTCTTGCGAGGGTAATTTAATAGCTTCGTGCAAATGATTAGCGCGTATAGTAAGCAAGCGTGAAAGCTGGGTTGACGCTTGGTCGTGTTGTTTTGCGCTATCTATCAGTTGACGAATGTGAATGAGCTTATCGTTCATTGGTAAGGTATTGTTATTGGTTGTTTGGAAGGCTCAAAGTCTTAGGTTGTCCTTGAATGGCTTAACGATAAACCATGTCGGCGCAATCGCAAGTGAGTATTAATATCAAGTTTTTATATTAAAGCGGGAAAAATGAATATTCTTGTGACAGGTTAGCAGAATAGGGAAAGACGTTGTATGCAAGTGCAGCAATGCTCTCGCTAAAGAGCATTGCCAATGTGCAGATTAGAAGGATGAGGATAGACGCAAGCGCAAGCTGTTATCTATATCACCGCTAAAGTATTGCTGGAATTGCAGGCCGAGATCCAGGTTACCAAAGCTGTGCCCAACTCCTAATGCCCCGTAAAATCCGCCGGTTATGTCAATGTCTTCACTGTAGCAGTTGCTGCAGTTGCTGATGCTGCGCTCTGAGCTAAAGATGCCACTTAGACCAGCGTGTGCAATAAAGTAATTGGATTTGTCCGCGCCAAATGGAATTCTCGGACCAAACTCGACATAGCCCATTACCGCGCTTGCATCGGAGCTCTTGCGGCCGTCAGTAGTATTTTGACGAAAGGATGCCTCATCGTCATAACCGATAAAATCCAGCCCAATAAGGAATGTCAGGTTGCTGTCACTGGAATAGCGCTCAGCAGCCACGCCAGCCACCCATGCAGAGTCCTTAACATACTCGTTATAAGCTACTTTGGAATCCAGGTTCAGGGTTCCGACATGACCGGACCAGCTCCAGCCGCTATAGGCAGGTTCTTTTGGTTCGGCCGCCATTACCTGAGTAGCCAATAGGGCGCCAACAATAAGTGATGGGATTTGATAAATGAATCGTGTGCTAAAAGTCATAAGGTTCGTCCATAAGTATAAATTTTGATTGTCGCCTGAACTAAAAATTCAGGGTGCACAACTTTACAGCACCATAAAAATTAGATCCAGCTTCACTTTACTGTGAATTAATCCCACCAAGTCTATATAATTTGCGCTTTCTTATGTGTCGCCGGAATTGCCGGTCTGATGGAGCTAGCATGTCTAACCCGATTGCCTCGCAGAACAGAGTTGCGCAAGTTACGCGCAATACTCTCGAAACCAAAATCAGTGTGAGTTTGAATCTGGATGGTTCCGGCAAAGGTGTGTTCAATACGGGTGTGCCTTTTCTTGAACACATGATGGATCAGATTGCCCGTCATGGCATGATTGACCTGGATGTAACCTGCGATGGCGACACTCATATCGACGATCACCATTCAGTGGAAGACATAGGTATCACCATCGGCCAAGCCATTGCGAAAGCAGTGGGCGACAAAAAAGGTATCCGCCGTTACGGTCACGCTTACGTTCCACTCGATGAAGCCTTGTCGCGCGTTGTTATCGATTTCTCGGGACGTCCCGGGTTAGCTATGCAAATCCCTTTTACACAGAAACGTGTTGGTCAATTTGATGTGGAGTTGTTTTGGGAGTTCTTCCAAGGCTTCGTCAATCACGCTGGTGTAACTCTGCATGTGGATAATCTGCGCGGCCACAATGCGCATCACCAGATTGAAACCGTGTTCAAAGCCTTTGGTCGCGCCTTGCGTATGGCGCTCGAACTTGATCCGCGTATGGAAGGTATTATGCCGTCCACAAAAGGTAGTCTGTAACTAATGATTCAAGCTGTGAAAACCTCTCAAACTGTTGCCATTATCGACTACGGCATGGGCAACCTGCACTCAGTAAAAAGTGCTCTTGAGCATGTCGCACCCGAGCAAAACGTTGTAGTCACTTCCGACCCTGAAGTTGTAGCAACAGCAGACCGTGTGATTTTCCCTGGCGTCGGTGCTATTCGCGATTGCATGGCGGAAATTAAACGCCTTGGTTTTGATAAGTTATTGCGCGAGCAAATTGCAACGGGCAAACCTGTGTTGGGTATTTGCGTGGGCATGCAGGCGCTGATGAATCACAGCGAAGAAAACGAAGGCGTGGATTGCATCGACATTTTGCCGGGTCAGGTAAAATTTTTCGGTGCTCATCATAAAGATGCTGAAGGCAACGCGCTAAAAGTACCGCATATGGGTTGGAATCAAGTTCATCACAATGACCACCCGTTGTGGGCGAATATTCCGCAAGATGCGCGGTTTTATTTCGTACATAGTTTTTATATTCACGCTGACGAAGCCGTGTTGGTAGCAGCAAGTTGTGATTACGGTGTTAAGTTTCATGCGGCATTGAGCCGTGGAAATTTATTCGCTGTGCAATTCCACCCTGAGAAAAGTCACACGGCTGG
>CBHTVU010000065.1:0-18307 GCA_966096785.1 uncultured Gammaproteobacteria bacterium
GGAACCTATATTTTTTTCCAGCACCCAATCGGCATGCGCGATATTACCGGTGAGGTTTGAGCTTGCTGCAACATCGGCGCCGGTAAATTGGTTCAGCTGCTCTAACAGTTGAGTGCCCGCATCATTTGCTGCCAGGTCGCAACCGTAAATTAAAATATCGGCATCGCTGGTCAGGTTTTTCTGCCAGTTGGAAAATTCATTTTTGAATTGCGCAATATTATTGCCATTGAGCACAGTACTACCCAGTTGTAATTCACCGGGAATACCGTGAGAAATCAAATGGATGGACGTGATATTGGTGTAGAGGCTGAGGCTTTGGGTAATTTGTGTAATGCCGTCCTGATTTTCATCAAGATAAATAATTTCAATATTTTTGTTGTCAGGATTATTTAAAATATCGTCGACCAGACGCTGATAATCCGCCACATGGGTATCCACAAATACCAATGAATGAGAAATTGGTTCGGGTGCAACATCCGCTGGTAGTGCTATAGGTGTTTCTGCGTTATCCGATGGATTATTCGCACTGTCGGTGGTATTTGTGTCAGAAGAAAGAGCTTGTTGCGATGCGATTAAATCGGGGTAAACCTGCGTTAAATCCAAATTATTTGCAGCATGGGTAAGCGAATCAACTGCATGGTTTGCATCGTCAAAAACAGCAATATCCGCCGTTGCCGAAAATAGCAGCCGAGGCTCTATAGCTTCGATCAGTGGACGACGTGGACGTGTTGATTTTGACATGGCTGCTCAAAGTAATTTCATATATACAAAATGCGTATAAAGATTAAGGAACACTGTTATTTTTATAATCCATGCTTCCTTTTTAACTAACAGCCCTAGCGCGTATCTAACAAAACTTGCGGAAACTTTTAAACTAGTTCGCCGGACGTTTGGCATCCAGTAAATTCAAAGTAACACCTTGAAAACTGACTTTGCATTTCAATCCGCTTGGAATTTTGTTGTCGGGGTTTGGAATTGAAAGGCGAATCGCAAAAGTATTACTCGGGCCATCGATCACTTGATCTACGAGGATTACATCGGCCGTATAAGTTTTATTGGTCGTACCAAGTTCAGGTGTGACCGTTGCTTTCATGCCTTCTTTAATCGTGCCGTATAAACTGGAAGGCGCGAACACTTCAACCTTCAAGGGGTCGAGATGAACAATTTTTAACACGGGCTCGAAATCAATATGCTCGCCCGGTTGTTTGAAGCGTTCTACAACAATTCCGCTAACTGGGCTAACTATGGTTCGCTTTTGTAAATCAGCCTGCGCACGTTTGTATTCCAAATCAGCCTGGCGCTTGCGATCCTGCGCTTGCTGCAATTGTTGCGCGGCTATGGCATGTTCGGTTTTCGCTTTATCCAACTCTGTAAAAGACGCGGCCTTTTTTTCATAGAGATTGGTCACGCGTTCGAGATTGCGTTGGCTGAAGTCCAGTTGCAGACGCTGTGCGTCCAGGTCGCTGTGAAGTTCGGCCTGAACGCGGCGCAGCTCAGCCGTGGCGGTTTCAACGCTGGCTTCAAGCCGTGCAACTACAGTACCTTTTTCCACTTTGCTATTTTTATCAACCAGCACTTCGCTGATGATACCCACCACAGGGCTACTGAGCGCGATAGTGGTGGAAGGCTCTATGCGGCAATTTAATTGATTGGCACTATTACTTTGGGCCAATGCGTTGCTGGCACTGGCGACTAGAAAAAGGTTAACGAAAAACTTGGTCATAGGTGTTTGAATAAATATGAATTCCGAACCCTAACTATAGAAGACATTTGTAAAACCGCTGCGAAAATATTGTTTCATTACAAAATTAAACGTTTCGACGTGGTTTAAAAAGCGTGTTGAAAATTGCGAATGAAAATTTGCTGCAATACGCGATACCATTGATTAGCCATGGGTTCAGCGGGGTGATAAAAACGAACATAAGCGCGCTCGCCAAATCGATTTTCTTGTATAAGGTTCTTTGCAGTAAGGTCCACTAAAAAAATCATTTGGGCGGTTTTGGTTCCCTCTGGTTTTGACGAATCCAAGGTGATACGGCCACCACCTTTAGCACCTAAAACAGGGCTGGGAAGTTCGAAGGTTCCTGCTGGCACCTCCTGACTTATAGTGGCATCTATAGTTTGCGCTAGGTTACTTGCTATACGCAGTTCCACTTTACGGGTTGCTTGTCTCACCAACCCAATTTCTTCTTGGGTGAGCGCAGCGCGAACCCGCAGAGGTTCGTGAGTCTCAACCAAGGCAACACTTTCTCCCTGGCCTAAAAAACTACCTTCAAGTTGGTAGGGCTTTGTAATACGCAAGCGTCCTGCAGCTGGGCTGCGCAATGTTAAATGTTCAACACGCACTTGCAATGCATTTACTTCTGCACGAATCGCATCTGTGTCCTGAGAAAGCAATTGCGCCTTGTTGCGATCCTCGCTCCAAGCTTCTTGCAAGCGCGCTTCGTATTCACGCAGGCTCGCCTGTTTGATGGCGAGGGCCGCAATTAGCACGGAATTTGTCAGCTGTAAAATTGCCTGTCCTTGTACAACTTCCTCACCGTCTTTAACAAAAAGCTGTGTAATTTCACCAGAAGCTTCTGCTTTAATTCGAGAATTTTCCGGTAGCCATATAACTCCTTCCGTAGACGTTGAGCTAGGCATGGGGACGAGAGTGATAAATAAAATAAGACTCAGGATGCTGCCGCATACAACAGCTATCGAACGTTTTCGCGCCGCTTTTAATACCGGGCTTTTTATTAGAAACAAACCATATTTAATGGTAGGTAAAACTATTTGAAAACCAATCAGCCACAGCGCTAGTGCCAATCCGAGTTTTGGAAAATAATGCGCCGCTAATAAAATAATGGAACCTAAAATAAAAAGCCGATAGATAAATGCAGCTATGCTATAAAACGCCAAAGCACTTCCCTGGCGGGAATTTGCAGCGGGTGGATATAAACCTTCCACGCCATAAGCATAACGACGAATTAAATAACTGATTTGTTGATTTGCGCGGCTGGCTAAATTGGGTTGGTCAATTGCATCGGTCAACAAATGATAACCGTCATACCTCATAAGCGGATTGCCATTAAAAAATAAGGTGGAAACACTGCCAATTAAAATAAGGTTATATAAAATATCCTTTAATAATCCTGCTTCAAGATTTATCCAAATTAAAAGCGCAATCGCTGCCAAAAATAATTCCACCGCCATGCCTGCAGCACTAACTAACATGCGTTGCCGCTTTGTTTTAAAGGCTGTTGCCGCGCTGGCGTCTACATAAGGTAAGGGTGTTCCCAGCATAAAAATAACGCCGAATTCATGGACGTCGCCACCCCAGGCTTTGGTGAATAAACCGTGCCCTAATTCATGCACTACTTTCAACAAGGGATAGGTTAACCATAATAAAAATAAATTATGGGGCGACAAAATCTTATCCAGCTGCCCATGTGTCAACTCTGTCCAATGCAACGCTGCTTCCAACACGGCTATAGTTATTACCAGAAGCCATGCGGCCCCCATGGCAGGGGACGTAATTAATGTTGCTAACGGATTCAGTTTTTCCAAAAAGCCATTCGGATTTCCGAGTGAAAATTTCCACACCAGTGGATTTATTAACAGCTGCAGCCAACGCTGCTTTTTTTTCTGTTGCTGCCGTGCGAATAGTTCCTGCGTGCTGGGCGTCATATCACACAGTAATAAGTCGGCAACGTGTAAATATTGCACAAGATGAAGAAGTTCATCGCGTGTGGGAATTTCTTCAGGGTTTTCATAAAGTTCAGGTGTCGCCGCCGTGTGTAAAATCTGCGACAAGGAATTTCGCCCGTTCATAAAACTTAATAAACGATAAGCAGAAGGCGTGAGTCTATGAAAGCGTCCGTTACTTTTGTCGTGCAGTAAATACCAAAGTTCGCCATTGTAATCGCGACGTTGGAAATCAATGTGGCGTGGCAGGGAAGGGCGCAACACTTCGAGGCGCTGCCATAGCAGGTTTTGGTCTACAGCCATAGCTTCAACCTTAACCAGTGCCAGATATCGTGAAACCAAATCCAGCCGAGGTATTCACGGCTTGCCAATATTTTTCCTGAGCCCGTCATGCCCGGGCGCAATTCAGCTGTTTCTCGATTAAGAGTTGCTTCCACGCGAAAATAATTTTTTCCTTCACGAATTTCACTGATGGGCGTAATAGATTTCACGCTCGCTTCGAAAACCTCATTGGGAATACTGGTAAGTTTAATTTTGCAAGCCTGACCTGGTTTTAGCGCAGCTATATCGCGCTCGTCTACCCATAGTTGAATGAGATAGCCCTCGTTTGCGGAAATTTCAAACAAGGTTTGTCCCTGCTTCACAGGCGCTCCCTGAGACTGTGAAATATCATCTGAGGTGATTATGCCATCGGTTGATGCTACCAATTGGGTGCGAGATTGCTGTTGTTCTATTAGCTGTAGTTGGCTGGTCGCTTGCTCGACTTTTTCATTGGCGATTGCTGCCTGAGCGCGATTACCATTTGCCAAAGCATTGTCGTATTCCTGTTGCGATTGTTGCATTTGGCTAAAAAGTTTGCGTCGTTCCAAACGCAGCTCTTCATCGTCAAGCTGTGCAAGTAAATCGCCTTTTTTAACGAAAACACCGGGGCGAACTTTTATTGATTCGAGGTAACTATCTTGTGGTGATACCACTAAGTATCTATAGGTGCTTTGCAAGCTTGCATCACTTGTTACCCAATAGTTGGCCGGGAACAGTAAAATTAAAAATAGTGCTATTGCAGTAATGGCAGCTATTTTTCGAGCCAGTTTTTTTTCGCCTAATAGGGGGTGTAACTTTTTTTGGATGTGAGCTTTTATTTGCTGGCGAATATTATTTTCACCAGATTGTTTCAGGGCGATTAAATCACTAACCAATACCAACGCCGGTTGTAAGAAAGTATTTTGTTCTGGTGGAATAGTTTTGTATTCAATTGTGAGTACACCTAAAACTCTGGAATCCTTGCGCAATAAAAAGCTATCAACAGCAGCAACTTGTTGTTCTCGTAAAAGATACTCGTGGCAGCGTTGAATTTTCAATGATTCGTCAGTAGTTACGGAATTTTCCTTTATGTGAATATTGATCCGCTGGTCAACAGCTTCATCCATCGCATCGCTAATCGCTTGCATGGCACTGGTACGTTTATCAAAATTTGCGGAGAACGAAACGGCAATCAATTCGATAGCGTTATTTTTTAACACGCCAAAACTTACGCGTGATGCTTGCAACTGCGTCGCAAAAAAATTGACTAAGCTGATTGCTGTTTCTTGCAAGCTATTTTCCTTTAGCAAGTTGGTTAGCAATTTCATGAGTAATTCGTCGTGTGTTGCGAATGAATCCTTATCAGCTAATTCTTTTTGCTTGGATTCTTGTGAGGGGGATAGTAGTTCCGGTTGAGAAGGCTCTTGCTGAGATAGTAAGAACTGCAACCAAACCATTCCCTGTTGCAGAATACTTAAGCTTTCGGCAATCACTTTTTTTTCACTACTATCAAGACGTAAAATTATTACGCCCCATATTTCACCCTGATGTATAACCGGATGTGCCATTAGCATTTGATTGCCGTCAATCGGTACTAAATGTAAGCGTCGTTTTTGGATAACCTCTTTAATGGCGAGAACGCTAGCTTGGTCAGGTGTAAATTTTTCGTCAACCAAAGTTTCCGGCGCTTGAAGAATATATTTGGGGTTGCCGTTTTCCAGCATGCGCACTAACACGGCGGAAATGCAGTTATGGATATTATGCTGTTGCTGTTTTAACCAGCCTTTTAGTGGAATTTTAGCTTGGTGCATGAAGTTTTTTTGTGAAACGCCGATTGTCGATAGTTAAATTTATTTGAGTTTTTGTGGTTTTAGGTTTTTGCTCATAGCAAGTATAGAAGCAAATAGCACGAATGCCGGATTTTTATCGAAACCGGAGGGAGGCAAAATCTGATTTGATGATTTTAGAAAATGGGGTGGTTTTATGCTTCGCTTAGACACTATCGCCCAAAAGCATTATCTGAAGTGGCGTGAAATCTAAAACTATTAACCCGGGTAAGAGCTATTTCTGCCAAAACCATTTTTTGGTTGTAGCCGTGAATTCTGCAATTTGCGCCTGCTTGTGCTCTTCATCGGTGAACCAATAATAGTCATGTTGGATTTTTGGTTTTATCCAACCTTTGAAAGGCGCTATGTGTTCAAGATGCAACGTTGGAAGGCCTAATTTTCGGTCAGCATTAAAGCTGCGGTTCCAATCTACCAAAATGTCGCGTTTGGCTATAGCTACCGCCAATTCTTCAGTTTGTGCTTTTATTAATCGGCAAGCGATAAAGCCAACGACCGGAGCGGTGCTAGTATAGTTCTCGAAAAAAATGTCAGAACCAGAAATTACAACTGTGTAGTACTTCATCATTTAATAAAATTATTCACTAATCCAATTCAACATCATTTTTGTTGACATATAAAGGTGTGGACGCAGGCATTTTATGGAAGAGCTTACTGAAATGTTGCTGCACTTTTGCAATATTCATGAGCCCCATGCTGCTCGAAAAACCAAACCAAACATATAAACCGTTTAAATCGCGAAACATTGGGGGTAAATGTTTCGGCGGCCCTATAACACCTTCTAGATAGCGCTCATAGAGCAGTGGCAAATCATCCAGGGTAACTTTTCCTACAAACAACATAGGAATAACTTCAGGGACACCGGATTGAATAGCACTGCGAATAAAATTTACATTTTCCACAAACCCTTTTACATAAGAAATGTCCTTGGTAAATATAGAGCCACCATCCAGTGTGCCGCCACGAAATACACGCTGTGTCACGCGATAACTGTCGTGCTCGCTAATTCCACGATCAATAAAATATTTATAAACTTCACAAAAATTTGCACCCTGTTCCGCGAGGTCCACCGCAACCACTCGGTCACTTATACGGCGCGCGCGCTGTGGAAACGAACTGAAAGTCAGGGTTTCCATTAATACCGCCATACCTTCCTGAATCGCCGTTATGCGTGGCGATCCAACGCTCAACCAGGTTGCCCAAGGCTGTTGGCGTCCATTGAGAGTGGTACCTATGTGCACCCAGCCCTCATGGACCTCAAGTACTTGTAAATCCAATTCTGAAAACATGGCGCGACGATTAATTTTTATACAGTCACCCCCGGCTGATGCGTCAGAGACTATGTCATCGCTTAATTCAACGCGAACTTCACCATTGCCAAAATAGTCGACCATGCGTTGATGCAGTGTATTAACTGCTTGCTCGGCGCTAATGTTATTAGTGTAGGGGCGATTTAAATGTTCTACCGCAGGCAGGGAAAAAATCTGGCACAAGCGTTCACCCATTTCACGCAGGGTTTTGCGGTCGCCACGAATTTTGTCTTGTGCAGAACCGTAGAGAAGCTGGCTGAAATGACCGAACTCCTGAGTGCCGCGCGCGCGCAACAACTCAATAACAATTTGGTATTGATCGATTGTTGCCAACAGAATGCGCCCAAGCGCGTCATCGCGGCCCAAGTCGCGCCGCACATCCACCTTAAGTTCTTTAAGGAGGTGGTAAACTTTGTCGGGATCGAACGCTAGGCGTTGATTTTGATAAAAATCGGTTCCCAATTGCGGTAGTTCCCTACCACCTTTGGCCAAGAATCGGGTTTCAAGATCTGCCGGCCATTTAATCGCATCCAAAATACGAATAGGCTTTTGTAGTGATACCAAGCGATTAGACAAACTGCGTAAGCGTTCCAGATAGGCTTGATTCGTCATAAATGAATGTTCACGTTAGGCGACAAGGCAACAGCGATGGGCAGGTACTGTCTTCGGCCCGTTCATTCTAACTGCTGGCGCGGTAAAAGTGATTATCTTGATATAATTTAATGATAAAAAAGTACGAAACTTGCAGACTCAAAAGCATGCAACCATAATTGCGCGCTGAGTGAGAACTCAACCTGGCTTACTACGCACGATGGATTTTATTGTGCGGGTTTTACAAGCGAAATCTTAACGGACATAACAGGATTTAAATATGAATAAATTAATAACGATTGTGTTGGTCTCTTTGGGGCTGTTTTCTTGCGGTGGAGGCGGTGGCAATAATAATGCTGCGTCCTCAAATTCAGTTTCTTCCCTATCTAGTTCTTTCGTATCGAGTTCTTCCAGTTCATCCAGTTCGATCCCAGCTTTGAAAGATCTAGCAGAGTTCCCTATTGGAATGGAGGTGAGCGCAGCTGATCAGGCGCGGAGTATTTTTGTTGATGAAACTCAATTGCCTACTATCAAAAAACATTTTAACAGTTTAGTTGCTGGCGTAATTATGAAGATGAGCTTCCTGCACCCGGAGGAATTCAAATACCACTACATAGATGCGGACAATCTGGCGAATTTTGCTGCCGAAAACAACATGATTTTACATGGGCATACATTAATTTGGCATTGGGATTCCCAGATTCCAGATTGGATGAAGAATTACACCGGAGATTGGCAGGCAATGTTGAATGATCATGTTACACAGATTGTAACCCATTTTGCGGGTAAGGCGGTCAGTTGGGATGTGGTTAATGAAGCTCTTGATTCGGAATCCAAATCCGGTTTCAGAGAATCCATTTTTTATGAAAAACTCGGTGCGAAATATATTGAGAATGCCTTTGTTGCTGCGCGTGCAGCAGATCCTTTGGCTGTGCTTTATTACAATGATTTCGATATTGAAGGTTCAAAGAAATTCGATTTAATGGTGGCTATGCTGGATGACTTTAAATCACGTGGTATTCCGGTGGATGGAGTTGGCTTTCAAATGCATACTAATATTTATGGTGCACCGATAGAATATATCCAAGCCTCCTTCAAAGCTATTGCTGATAGAGGTTACATAGTTCGAATCTCGGAAATGGATGTGACGGTGAATAATTATAATGGACCATTATTGACAAATTACCTGCAGTTACGGCAGAAAGATCGATATAAAAGAATTGTTAAAGCGTATTTGGCTGCAGTTCCTAAAGCTCAGCGTGGAGGCATTACTTTCTGGGGGCTTGTTGATGGAGAAAGCTGGGTCAACTATCTGGATCCGAATTATAGGGATTGGCCGTTATTATTTAACGACGATTATTCCCCTAAGCCAGCTTTTTTTGGCGTTGTCGAAGCGTTAACAGAACAGTAATCCTTTTATTCTGCTCCCTATGGAAAGCTCATTATTCCCGCGACTGGGTAGGTTACGGGAGTTTTGTCGCTTGGCATAACTATAAAAATTGTTAGTTATAGTTCTTGATGCAGCGTAAATTTGTCCTCTTGATGAGGCGTAATTCACTGCCAGAGTTTTAATGGGTGTTCTATGGCGTTTGTTGCGCTGGAAAAATTACATCAACTTTTTGATGGCTATCGCCGTGTATTTAAAATAGGTGGCCGGGAGTGGATACTTCTGCAGGAAGATGGAAGGCATTATTGCATTGCGAATCAATGTCCACACCTGCAAGCACCTTTATTACAGGCAAGTTTGGTCAATCATGTGTTGCGTTGTCCAACCCATGGTATTGAGTTTGATTTACGGTCTGGTCTGCCGATTAATCCCATGAGTTGCCGCCATGCTCTCAGTTATTTACCGCTGGTTTACGAGGCTAATCAAATCGGGCTGAATATTAATTAGTTGCTCAGGTTTTCAATTCAATAGCGAGAAATTCTGTTGAAAACACTTTCGTTCGATTTGGCTGCAAAAGAATAATAAGGTTACTCATGTCTATTTTATCTGTTGTCATTTGCATTGCCTTGTTAGTTTTATTAACGGCGCGCTGGAGTATAAATCCATTTATTGCGTTTTTAATTACCGCTATTGCTGGTGGAATAATCCTGGGTATACCACTCAGTAAAATTCCCGACTCGATTGAAAAAGGAATTGGTGGAATCCTGGGTTCTCTAGCAGCAATAATTTGTCTGGGTGCCATGTTTGGCAAGTTAATTGCCGATTCGGGTGCTGCACAAAAAATTACATCAGTGCTAATCAATTTTTGCGGTGAAAAATATATTACCTGGGCGTTAATGCTGACCGGTTTTTTCGTGGGCATACCGCTTTTTTATAATGTCGGTTTTGTGCTCTTGGTGCCGTTGGTTTTTTCCGTGGCCTATCAAACAAAACTACCTGCAGTATATTTGGGTATTCCCTTGTTGGCGGCTCTTTCAGTGACTCACGGATTTCTACCGCCGCATCCCGCCCCCACAGCACTGGTTCCGCAATTTAATGCGGACATGGGCACGACCCTGATTTATGGATTTGTTGTTGGCGTGCCCACGATGATGATCGCAGGTCCGATTTTTTCGAGATTTTTAAAAGTTATACACAGCGAACCACTGGCTACGTTTACACCTGATGTAATTCCTGACAACGCTTTGCCGTCCGCAGGTAAGAGCTTTTTTATCGCTCTATTACCAGTGATTATGCTCAGCATTGCGAGTCTTTTGGCGCCATTGTTTGCGAAAAATCCCTCGTTAAAACTTTACGTTGATTTCTTTGGCAATCCGCTAATGGTGATGTTAATTGCGTTGATAGTTGCCAGTTACAGCCTGGGTATCGCCTGCGGTCATTCGCTTGCCAAGATAATGCAGACTTACACCCAAGCGCTAAAAGACATTTCTGTTATCCTGCTGATTATTGCTGGCGCTGGCGCGCTAAAACAAATTTTTGTTGATAGCGGCGTCAGCAATGAGATAGCCGCTGGCTTAAAAAATATTCCGGTTAACCCCCTGATGCTGGGTTGGCTAATCGCACTGATTATTCGTGTTAGCTTGGGCTCTGCGACTGTTGCAGGTCTCACGGCAGCAGGTATCATGGCACCCCTGGTTGTCACATCGCCGCACATTAACCCCAACTTGATGGTGCTTGCCATAGGTGCGGGAAGTTTAATGTGCTCTCATGTTAATGATTCAGGTTTTTGGATGTATAAAGAATATTTTAATTTGAGTTTAAAGCAGACGTTTGCCTCCTGGACAGTGATGGAAACGATTGTTGGAACACTCGGGTTAATAGGTGTGTTACTCCTGGATATGGTTGTTTAACTAATTCTCTCGTCCGTTAAATATTTGTTTTTTAATTCTGGTTCTCGTTGTTGTGAACTTTAGGTTTTATTTATTTTCCAGACCTTGTTCGATGGTCTTGGTATTTTCTCAAAGGTAATTCATATGTCTTTCCTCTCTCGTTTATTAGGTAAAAAATCTCAGCCAAAAGTAGTTGAAAAGAAAACTACCAACCTGGAAGCTTTATCCCTCGATGCTTTGGTTGGTGTGATTAAAAGCGGTGAAGACGAACAGGTGCGTATTGCTGCAATTCAAAAAATTACCGATCGGGATGTTTTGTTGAGCTTATCCGGAATTACGGAAGCTTCTGCCGTAGGTGCGAGTGTTCAGCGGGCGGCCAAACAGAAACTGGTCAGTCTGATTGATGCGGGAACTATATCTGTTGCTGAGTTGCAGCAGGCCATTAGTGACAAGATGACACTTCTAGCACTCCTTGGTTTAACAACAAAAACCGAAGCATTTGAGCAGGTACTAAATACCATTAGCGATCAAGCAGACTTGGCCAGGTTTGCGACAGAGGCTTCCACCAGCAAGTTGCGTCAAACGGCTGCTGAAAAAATTACCGATAAACAATTGCTGCAAAAATTATTAAAAGATACTAAAACAAAAGACAAAACCGTTTTCAAAATTGTTAAAGAAAAATGCGATGCCTTCAAAGAAGAGGACAAACGTGCGGCCGATTTAATCGCAGGCGTCACTGCGACTGTGCAGTCTCTGGAACAACACAGTAATCGTCCTTATGATGCCCAGTTCATTGCGAAATTTTCTTATCTATTGCAGCAATGGGAAGCAAAAAAGGTTGATACCTCAACAGAGCTGACAGCACGTGCCCAAGCCGCTATAGAAAAATCCCAAGCGACTATTGATGCAATTTCCGCAGAACAAAATGCACAAGAAATTCAGCATAAAGCTGAGGCGGCTACCAGCGGCGAACGTCAGGCGCATATAGATCAGTTGCATGCGTTGTTGATGTCGATCGTGAGTTCTGATGTTAATGTTGAGGAAACTCGTGCGCTCTTGAAGTTATTAGATGCAGCATGGGAATCTCTGGGTAGTGTAAAAAAACCGAGTACCCAAGAGCAAAAAATTGTTGATGGATTGCACCGTATCATCTCACAAGAATTGGATAATCACAGCGCTAATGGAAGCCTCGCAGCGCAACAATTGCGATTTGAACAACTTGTCGCTGAAGCATCTGTTGATGCACAAGCCAGCTATAAAGCACTTAAAAGTCGCGTGAATATGTTGTGTAAGTCTTTCAAAGAAAATCTTCCCGATGTGCTCACACAAGCGCAAAACGCTTATGAAAAATGGGAAAAGGCAGCGGCTGATAAAGTTGCTGAAATGCAAAATGCGCAACGCCATATAGGCGGTCTTATTCGCAAGGCAAATGAAAACGTTGCGGAAGGTGTGTTAGGTAAAGCTGTTGGAATTCGCCGTGCAATTGAAGAAAAGGTTCAGGGCTTCGGAAATTTGCCGCAACATTTGACCAATCAGTTAGAGCAACTGGATGAAGCACTCGCAAAACTTCAGGATTGGAAAAATTACGCGGTAATACCAAAAAAACACGAATTAATTGCACAACTCGAGGCATTGGGATCCAGTAAAGAGCACCCTGAAAGTCTTGCTAATAAAGTTAAACGTATTCAGGACGAGTGGCGTGCGCTGAGTAAAGGTGGCAAAGATCAAGATCAGGACTTGTGGGAGAAGTTTCATGAGCTTGCACAAAAAGTCTATCAGCCATGTCGGGATTATTTTGCTGAGCAAGCTAATATTCGCCAACATAATTTGAATGAATGTAAGCAGCTGGTTACCCAACTAAAAAATTATCTTGAAAATCACAATTGGGAAAGTGCCAACTGGAAAGATGTTGAAACTGTTATTCGGGTTGCGCGTCAAGAGTGGCGAAACCACACTCCTACAGAGCGTGTTGCAACGCAACCTGTGCTAGCTGAATTTGAAGCAACCCTAAGCGCAATTCAACAGAAGTTAAACAACGAATTTGCAAAAAATGCCTCGCTTAAAAAAGACTTGATTGCCCAGGCACAACTGTTGGTGAATTTGGAAGACGCTCGCAAGGCAACGGATCAAGTTAAGCAATTGCAGACTAAGTGGCAAACTATCGGTGCCAGCCTGCGAAAGGAGGAGCAGCAGTTGTGGCGTGAATTCAGAAGTGTTTGCGATGCGGTTTTCGCCAGGCGTCAACAACAGTCTGAAGAGTTTAAAGCTGAACTGGAAACCAATCTGAATCGTGCAAAGGTGTTGCTTGCAGAAGTTGTGTCTTTAACTGAATTAACTGCACAGGCGCTTACAGACGCGCGCAAACGTGTTGATGAAATTCGTCAGGAGTTTGGAGCCTTGGGGCAATTTCCTAAAGCGCAGGTTAATGAAATAAACACAGGTTTCAATAAAGCAATTGATACATTTGAGCAAAAATTAAAAGACGAACGTGTAGCGCTCAAGCAGCAAGTATGGATTAATTTATTTACGGCTAACGAGGCAGTCAATAATCATGAGCTTGCCTTGGTTAAAGGAAAGGACTCAAGCTTTGAAACTTTGCAGGCAAACATAGATAAGATCACCCAATGGCCCGCTGGTGGCTTGAAAGCCATCCAACAAAAAATTGGCCGCGCTAATGCGAGTGCTGATCTTGATGCTAATTTAAATGTATTGCGCGAGCTGTGCATTCGTGCAGATATTTTAACCGGCACAGATACCCCGGCCAGCGAGCAGACATTGCGTACGGCTTTTCAAGTGAATCAACTGCAACAAAATTTTGGCCGCAAAGCGCAAGATATTTCGACAGAGTTTGAGAATCTTGTATTTGAATGGATTGCAGTTGGTGCGGTGGAAACCAATAGCTACGCAAGTCTGTTCTCTCGTTTTAATGCCAGCCGTTTGAAAACGACAAAATAAAAGTGCTCTAAATAAACGTACAGTTGGAAATTGGTGGTCAGGTATCACCAATTTCCATATATAGCGAGAATATGGAATATATTAAGGAATCACACCAATGAAGATTGTATTAAGAGTCGCTGTATTAGTTGTGGTTATTTTTGTCGCGCTGAATTATTTTGGCTTTCAATCCACAGTCAATATTCCCTGGAAAAATTGGTTAGCGAGTTTCAAAACAAATACAGACAAAATAATTCCCAAAAGCGAATCTTCCGAATCTCAGAATAAAGTCAAAATATCTAAATGGACAGACGAAAAAGGTGTTGTGCACTATGAGAATCGCCCTGTTAATGGTGCCAAAACAATCGAGGTCGATCCTAACGATAATATAATGCCCTCTACACCGGCGGCTACAATACCGGAAGCTGAATCAAAGCCCAAAACAGTGAATGAGGAGATGGAAGAACTTCGGGAAGCCAAGCGGCGTCAGATGGAAGCTATTATTAATCACTAGTTGTAAGGCTTGGTGGAATTTTTTAGAAGCGATGAAAAATGTAATGCGATTGTTTAAACGAATTTTATTTTTTCTTATCGCTCTATTTTTTGCATATCAGCTGTGGGTATTGGGATGGATTCTTTGGTGGAAATCGAATCCTCCCCAGAACACGAGTTTTATGTCTATTCGCCTGGGTGAGTTGCGTAAAAAAAATCCGCAGGCGAAGCTAAGTTATCAATGGGTTCCCTACGAGAAAATATCGGTAAATCTGAAGCGTGCCGTGGTTGCTTCCGAGGATGATAAGTTTATGGAGCACGACGGTTTTGATTGGGACAATATAGCGCGCGCCCTTAAAAAAAATCAGCGTAAAGGTAAGCGACTGGTAGGTGGTTCAACGATCTCGCAGCAGCTGGCCAAGAACTTGTTTTTATCTCCCTCACGTTCGTATATTCGTAAAGCCCAGGAAGCGATCATTACAGTCATGATCGAGACCCTTTGGAGTAAACGCCGGATTTTGGAGGTCTACCTCAACGTAGTAGAGTGGGGTAACGGTGTTTTCGGCGCAGAGGCGGGAGCTCGGCGACAATTTGGCCAGTCTGCGGCGAGTTTGGGCGAGTATCAAGCGGCCCGGCTTGCGGTAATGCTGCCGAGCCCGCGTCGTTTTGAAAAGAGTTTACCTCCCTATGCCAGTGAACACGCCGAATCTATCCAACAACGCATGCGCTATTCAGAAGTCCCGCGTTAAATCATACTGATCGATTTTTGTTCGTCTATATCAATAATCTTGTTGCTTTAAACACCTTCGCTAGGTTCTCGCTAGCTATGCCATAGGCTATAATCGCGAGCTTTTTCGGGGTATAGGCCCTGAAATTATCCTGGGTTTATTATTTGGGGCTATGTAATGCCAATTTATGAATACCAATGCGAGTCTTGTGGCCACGAATTAGAAGCCTTGCAGCGTTTAAGTGATAACGCACTGATTGATTGCCCAGCATGCAATAAGCCTGCGTTAAAAAAGCGAATTTCAGCGGCGGGTTTCCGTTTAAAGGGCGGTGGTTGGTATGAAACCGACTTTAAGTCAGGAAATAAAAAGAATTTGGCGGGCGACTCGAGTTCGAGCTCAACAACTACCAGTTCAGCACCACCGGCTGCGAGTACTAGTACCAAAGCTGCTGACTAGTTTTGCAAAGTGAATTAACTTTTAAACTATTTCAATTTTTACATCATTTATTTTTTACATAACGGGACAATGCCTATGCGCAGCCAATACTGTGGCGCTCTAAATGCCGCTCATATCGATCAAGAAGTCACCCTGTCTGGCTGGGTGGATCGTCGTCGCGATCACGGTGGTGTGATCTTTATCGACTTGCGCGACCGCGAAGGTATTGTGCAAGTGGTGTTTGATCCGGATGCTAAAGATAATTTTGCACTGGCTGATAAAGTTCGCGGCGAATATGTGTTACAAGTTACGGGGAAAGTCCGCGCGCGCGCGGCTGCAACTGTAAACCCGAATATGGCAACGGGTGAAATTGAAGTTTACGGCACGGGTTTAAAAATCCTAAACGAAGCTGAGACCATTCCATTCCCATTGGATTCTTTTTCAAATGTGGGTGAAGAAACCCGTTTGAAATATCGCTTCCTCGATTTGCGCCGTTTGGAAATGCAAAAAAGTTTGCGCTTCCGTTCAAAAGTCACCAGCGCAATTCGCAACTATTTAGATCGCAACAACTTTTTGGACATTGAAACTCCAATTTTGACGCGTGCAACACCAGAGGGTGCGCGCGATTATTTGGTGCCATCGCGCACACATGAAAATAAATTTTTCGCACTGCCACAATCGCCACAACTTTTTAAACAATTGTTAATGGTTGCCGGTTTTGATCGTTATTACCAAATTGCAAAATGTTTCCGTGACGAAGATTTGCGTGCAGATCGACAACCAGAATTTACCCAAATCGATATTGAAACGTCGTTCATGACTCAAGAACAAATTATGTCGGTTACTGAAGGCATGATTCGCGAAGTGTTTAAAGATTTGAAAGGCGTGGAATTCGATGAATTGCAACGTATGCCATTCTCTGAAGCAATCGCAAAATACGGTTCAGATAAACCGGATATGCGTATTCCATTAGAATTGGTTGATGTTAAGGATCTCGTTAAAGAAGTGGATTTCAAAGTTTTTGCGGGCCCAGCGAATGATCCAAAGTCTCGCGTTACCGCACTTAAAGTTCCAGGTGGAAACGAGAAATTAACCCGTAAACAAATTGACGATTACACCAAATTTGTAAGCATCTATGGTGCAAAAGGTTTGGCTTACATCAAGGTCAATGATAAAAACGATCTTGAAGAAGGTTTGCAATCTCCTATTGTCAAAAATCTTCCTGTACCTGTTCGCGCAGCAATTCTTGAGCGCGTTGGTGCAGAAAATGGTGATTTGATTTTCTTCGGTGCTGACAAACACAAAATCGTTACTGAAGCTTTGGGTGCACTGCGTTGCAAACTCGGTGCAGATTTAAATTTGTATACAAAAGAATGGGCTATGTTGTGGGTTGTTGATTTCCCAATGTTTGAAGAAATCGATAACGGTGGTTTAACTGCAATTCACCATCCATTTACAGCGCCTTCGTGCTCGCCAGAAGAGCTGGCTGCGAATCCTGCCGAAGCTTTATCACAAGCGTACGATTTAGTGTTGAATGGTACTGAGTTGGGCGGCGGTTCAGTTCGTATCCATACCAAAGAAATGCAGCAAACAGTATTCGGAATCTTGGGAATCAGCGAAGAAGAGCAACGCGAGAAATTTGGTTTCTTATTAGACGCCTTGAAATACGGTGCACCACCACACGGTGGTTTAGCATTTGGTTTGGATCGTCTGATTATGTTGATGATTGGCGCAAGCTCAATTCGTGACGTAATTGCTTTCCCGAAAACCCAAAGTGCTGCTTGTGTAATGACTGATGCTCCTGGCTTTGTAGACGATTTGCAATTGCGTGAATTGCATATTCGTTTGCGCAAGAAAGAAAAAGCAAACGCGGAAACAGATGCTGCTCCTGCGGAAGGTGCTGAGTACGGGATGTAATTGTGTTGAAATAAAACACAATTAAAAAAAGGGTGGGCAATGCCCGCCCTTTTTATTTGTCAGAAATTATTCGACAGAAAAAATTAAATAATAGGGCGTCGTCATCCTCGCGTAGCGGGCATCCAGCTTTTAAAGGGTTTCAATTAAAATCAAGAACTGGATGCCCGCTACGCGAGGATGACGACTCCCGACTAAATGTAGAAAAATATTAATCGAGAGATTAGTCATGGCCGGACATTCAAAGTGGCACAACATGCGTCACCGCAAAGCGCGACAAGATGCCAAGCGCGTAAAAATATTTACCAAACTTATTCGTGAAATAACCGTGGCTGCAAAAAGCAGTGCAAATATTGCCGACAATCCGCGCTTGCGTGCAGCAGTTGATGACGCACTCTACAACAACATGAAACGCGACTCGATTGAAAAAGCTATCGCTCGTGGTGCCGGTACTACGGAAGCTGATAATTATGAAGAGCTAACCTACGAGGGTTATGGTGTAAACGGCGTAGCATTTATAGTTGAATGTATGACCGACAATCGCAATCGCACCGCAGGCGAAGTGCGTCATGCATTTGATAAGAAAGGCGGTAATCTTGGTACTAATGGTTCGGTTTCTTATTTATTCTCGCGCAAAGGTCAAATTAGTTTTGCGTCTGGTTTAAATGAAGATGCTTTAATGGAAGCTGTACTGGAGTCAGGCGCAGATGACGTAGTCACTAATGATGATGGTTCGATAGATGTGTTCACTAGCTTTGAAGATTATCTGGGTGTAAAAGATGCGTTAATCGCGGCC
>CBHTVU010000066.1:0-18022 GCA_966096785.1 uncultured Gammaproteobacteria bacterium
CTGGAGGATTTAACACCCAATCCGATAACTTATTTTGAATTGCTCTTGTGTACTTTAAATCATTAGCTGTTGTAAGGATCGTATCGAGGTCATACGCAAATTTTGCAAATTTCTTTAGTTCATCTACATCACGATCCTTGAACTCTAAAATATTAAACTCAAAGAACGGCTTTTCATCCATTTTATTTGGTTGTTCAAGATCAGTGAAAAATTTATATGTCAAACCATTTGTTAAAACACCAAACCGCGCAGTAGTAACATGAAAATAACGGAATAGCTGACTTGCGTGATTAATATGCAGATCGGCGCCGGCCTTCTTACATTCAAATAATATAATTGGCTGCCCATCTTTTAAAATCGCATAGTCAACTTTTTCGCCTTTCTTAGTACCAATGTCAGATACCAGTTCAGGAGTCACTTCAAGTGGATCAAAAACGTTATAGCCCAATATTTGAATGAAGGGCATGATCATCGAATTTTTCGTGGCCTCTTCAGTCTGAATCAAATTTTTTGTTGCAGTAATACGTGTTGACAGCATGCGAAGTTGATCAATAAAGTCCATTAGTGAAGTTCTCTCTTAAATAGTTAGTTATTTAGCGCTCTCTCGTACAGCTAACTCAAAATTGCTCGACCCTTAAATCATCAATATTTGAATATAGCAGAGAGCGTAAAAAGTGAGATTAAATTACAGATATTTAAGATTTTATAAATAAAAATGGCACACAAAACAACAAAAACCTTATCGCATCGCCTAATTGCTACGAAATTGGACCTGCAATGAATTTGGCGTTGGTATTCAAAGCTAGTTTGAACTAATTATTTCAGTTGAATTCCTAGTAATTACTTTCAACTAATTGTGAGGAAATAGGAATGATAAAATTCCGAATAGAACACGACACCATGGGCGAAGTGCAGGTACCAGTTAATGCACTTTATGGCGCGCAAACACAAAGAGCGATTGATAATTTCGGCATTAGTGATTTGCGTATGCCGCCGCAATTTATTCAGGCGGTGGCGCACATTAAAAAAGCTGCTGCTCAAGCGAATTTGCAGTTGGAACTGCTGGAAGCGCCTATTGCGAACGCTATAGTTCAGGCAAGTGATGCTGTTATTTCTGGTGAACATGCCAATCAATTTCCTGTGGATGTTTTCCAGACTGGCTCTGGCACAAGCACGAACATGAATGTGAATGAGGTTATTGCCCATTTAGCCAGCAAAATAGTTGGAGGAACAATCCATCCGAATGATCATGTCAACATGAGTCAAAGCAGTAACGACACTATTCCAAGCGCGATACATATAAGCGCTGCGCTGGCCTGTGAAGAAAAATTATTTCCAGCAATAGAAAATCTGCATACCAGCTTATTAGGAAAAGCAGAACAATTGAATGCCGTTGTAAAAACCGGTCGTACACATTTAATGGATGCTATGCCCTTGACGTTTGGGCAGGAAATTAGCGGCTGGGCCAGTCAGATTGAAGGTAATTATGTGCGCTTGCAAACTTCGTTGTCGCAATTATTGCAGCTTGCACAAGGCGGAACTGCGGTAGGTACGGGTGTGAATGCACATCCATATTTTGCAGATTTATTTGCAAAAAAACTCAGTGAAAATACAGACACGCCGTTCACACCGGCAAATAATTTTTTTGCAGTAATGAGCGCTCAGGACACTGCAGTAGCTGTGTCAGGTCAGTTAAAAACACTTGCCGTAAGCCTTATGAAAATCTCGAATGATTTACGCTGGATGAACTCCGGGCCTCTGGCAGGACTTGGTGAAATTAGTTTGCAAGCACTGCAACCTGGTTCATCCATCATGCCTGGGAAAGTAAATCCGGTAATACCTGAAGCTGTGTGCATGGTATGTGCGCAAGTTATTGGCAATGATGCAAGTATCGCAGTCGCCGGGCAATCAGGAAATTTCCAACTCAATGTTATGCTGCCTTTAATTGCCTACAACTTACTGCAATCCATCGAATTGCTCAGTAACGCCTGCAATCAACTTGCTGAGAACGCCATAGCCACATTCAATGTAAATCAAATCAACATTGATAAAGCATTGTCGCGCAATCCGATTTTAGTCACCGCGTTAAATTCAATTATTGGTTACGAAAAAGCAGCAGCGATTGCTAAAAAGGCCTATCACGATGGACGCCCAATTATTGATGTTGCCGAAGAGGAAACGGATTTAAAACGTGAAGAACTTGAACGTTTGTTAAATCCAAGAACTCTTACTGGCGAGTAACATTATTGTTGGCGCAAACTCGTATCCAATTTATCGATGACCATAACCCACTCTGCGTCAGCTTTAGTTTGTTCACCCAAAAATTGCGCTTGGCCAGGTGTCCAAAAAGGCGCTCTACTTAAATGGATTGAAGGATCCAAGGGACGATGTGCGCTAATAAAAGCTTCGATATCCTCTTCTGATGAAGGGAGGCCGAGCTGATCAAACAAAGCAGTAAGGTAATGTGAATTATTTTCCATTGTCGACTCCTGAATCTGATAGAACTAGATCAAAAAACTATTCGTGCAACGAGTTAGACGCAGAATAAATCCTTCAAACTGTAGTGACAGTTATCTATCCCTCATAAGCTTTGCTTATTGTCTCGAATTCCAATGTCGCTTTGCATAAAGAAAAATGTTTGACACACCCTGCATCGATGTCGCTTTTTATCGGCTATAATGTCGCTTAATTATTCCAATAACAATCAATGTCAGGGAATCACTATGAAATGTTTTGACGAAAATGACGTTTTGAATCAACTTGATAGCGCCGCTTTTAAATTCACTCATAAATTAATGGGGCACCCCGCATTAAGCCTTGAAAATCTCGCACGGGCTTTACCTTCCCTCTCAAGTGAGCGAGTGTCTTTCTCAAAAGGATTAATGAATATAGGTGATGACTTTGAAAGCACCTTCAAGCAACAACACGCAGATCGCAGCCTTGAAGATGTTATAGAAAATATTCGTACGTCAAACGCTTACATAATGGTGAATCGCCCCGAAGTAGACCCGTCATTTGCACCCTTACATCGTCAGTTGGTTGATGACGTTGAAATCTTGATGCGCCGCTTGGGTGTAGGCAACAACGCAATTGATCCACAACTATTTTTATTTATCGCATCGCCCAACAGCATTACTCCCTTTCATATAGATCGTTACTCAACATTTCTAATGCAATTTCGCGGCAGTAAACATGTCAGCGTGTTTCCGCAATGGGATGATCGTTGTGTGAGCTCTGCACATCGCGAAGCTTATATTTCTTATTCAAATACCAAACTTCCGTTTAACGATGAAATAGATGCGCTAGGCACCAGCTTTGAATTCTCTCCAGGCGAGGCGATACACATTCCTTTTATTGCTGGCCACCACGTACGCAATGGCAGTGATGATGTTTCCATTTCCATGTCGATAATTTTCAATACCGAGCAAAGCATGGCATGGCGTCGTGCCTTACGCTTTAACCATTCTGCACGCCGCTTTTTAAAGCCCGTCGGCATTAGCCCTGTTCCTGTTGGCAAGCAACCCTGGCGAGATGCTGCTAAAGCCCAGCTGTGGGATTCGTTTACAAAGCTTCGTAGCCTGCGCAACAAGTCAAATGTGAGCTAGCCAAGACGAGTTCCCAAGCTCTAGCACCGGGCCTGCCTACAGCCAGAGCTACATGTTTTTTTCACCCTCGCCCCACAGCTGAAGCAAAACTGTTAGAATGTCGGCCTTTTTTCGACCCCCTATTTTCTCAGGGGATCACTGCATCAGCCGAGAGCCCACTATGAGCGAACACCAAAACCCCACCCCTTCCCTAAGCTATAAAGACGCTGGCGTTGATATTGAAGCCGGTGATGCGCTTGTTGAACGTATTAAAAGTGTCGCCAAGCGTACAAAACGCCCGGAAGTTATGGGTGGCCTAGGTGGTTTTGCGTCGTTAGTTGAGATCCCCGCTGGTTATCGCCAGCCTGTTCTTGTATCAGGCACAGATGGTGTAGGCACCAAATTGCGCTTGGCGATGAACCTGAATAAACATGACACTATCGGTATAGATCTGGTCGCTATGTGCGTCAATGACTTGGTAGTTACTGGCGCAGAACCTTTGTTCTTCCTCGACTACTACGCGACGGGCAAACTCAATGTAGATGTTGCTGCATCGGTTGTTGCCGGAATTGGCGATGGCTGCGAACTCGCCGGTTGCTCACTGGTTGGCGGTGAAACAGCTGAAATGCCAGGCATGTATGAGGGCGAGGATTACGATCTTGCAGGCTTCTGTACTGGAGTAGTTGAAAAATCAGAAATTATTGACGGAAGCAAGGTTAAAGCTGGCGATACATTGATCGCACTGACCTCAAGTGGCCCTCATTCCAATGGTTATTCATTGATCCGCAAAATTATTGACGTTTCTAAAGCTGATTTGACGCAAGATTGTGGCGGCCGCCCGTTGGGTGATGCGTTGATGGAACCAACGCGTATTTACGTCAAATCTGTGCTTAAGCTCATCAAAGAATCGCAAGTCAACGCCATGGCGCACATTACCGGCGGCGGTCTGACTGAAAATATCCCGCGCGTTCTACCTGACGACTGTAAGGCAGTTATCGACACCAAGAGCTGGGCTTTTCCACCCGTATTCCAATTTTTACAGCGCGGCGGAAATGTGAATGTGCGCGAGATGTACCGCACATTTAACTGCGGTGTAGGAATGGTGATTGCTGTTCCAGCGAGTGAAAAAGACAACGCGCTGGCAATATTAAAAGCAGCTGGCGAAACTCCTTTTGTTGTCGGTCATATCGCAAAAGCCGTTGGCGATGAACCTCGTGTCGACTTGCAAGGTCTGTAAAAAGGATGTCACTCAGTTCAAAAAAAGCCCGTGTTCTCGTTCTAATCTCTGGTAGCGGCAGCAATCTTCAAGCGCTTATAGATGGCGTTGCGTCGAAGGAGCTGCCGATAGACTTGGTGGCCGTTATCAGCAATCGTCCGGGCGTCATGGGATTGGAGCGAGCGGCCAGGGCGAATATTCCAACTGAAGTTCTTGATCACAAAACATTCACTCATCGTGAAAGTTTTGATCAGGCACTTATGGAAAGAATTGATTCCTACAAACCGGATTTGATCGTACTTGCCGGCTTCATGCGCATACTTACGTCTGAGCTCACGCAACACTATCAAGGCAGGATGCTAAATATCCACCCCTCCCTCTTGCCGAAATTCCAGGGGCTTCACACTCATCAGCGCGCAATTGACGCTGGCGAAACCCGCCATGGAGTAACCGTTCATTTTGTAACGGCCGAGCTGGACGGTGGGCCTGCAATAGTCCAGGCATCAGTTCCTATTATTGAAGGTGATGACGCAACGACGCTAGCCAAGCGCGTTCAACGTCAAGAGCATGTAATTTATCCATTGGCGGTTAAATGGTTTGCAGAGGGGGATTTACGCATGATTGATGGCAAAAGTGTGTTAAAAGGTGAACCTTTGTCCTCATCGGGCTTCCAAATATGGTCTGATGAACCCTGAGGAGACCCACTTATGCGCTTGAATCACTGGTTAATAATCTTATTTGGAATTTTCCTTACTACAGGAGTTTTTGCAAATCCAACCTTATCTACCTTTGAGAATACCTACAGCGCAAAGCTCTACAGTTTTAATGTTACAGTGACCAGCAAATTAAGTGCGCAGCCTAACGGTAATTACTTATATTCATTTAATGCCGACTCTTCTATCGGGAAAGTAGCCGAAACTACCGAGATGAGTTGGCTGGAAAATGAAAAGCGTGTAGTGCCATTACGTTACACGTACAAGCGCAAAGGTTTGGGTAATAATCGCGATGATGAATTGATATTTGATTGGAATACGTTAAAGCTAACCAACGTCAGGAAAAATCACGTGACAAACCTGGATGTCCACCAAAGGCTTCACGACAGTTTGAGTTATCAGGTGCAGTTGACCCAGGATTTAATCGCAGGAAAAAATAATTTTTCTTACACAGCAACTAATGGTCGAAAGATCAAAAGTTATAAGTTCGAAATTGTAGGTGAAGAAGTTCTTCAAACACCGCTCGGCGACGTAAAAACAATTAAAGTCAAACGCTCACGCGAAAATGATGATCTTGTCACCTACGCGTGGTTTGCGAAAGATTTCCAATATCTTTTAGTGCGAATGCAACAGGAAGAGGATGGTTCCGATTACACCATCTATATCGGCAAAGCCTCCATCAACGGCAAAGTAATTGAACACTTTTAAGTTTTTTCAGATTTTTTTTCACATTTATTTTTTTGTCAGGATTACTTTTTATGAATATTTCTCCAAACAGCGTTGCAAGCATTCACTACACCCTCACCGATGGCCAGGGGAAAGTTATTGATACGTCAGAAGGCCAGGAGCCACTGGCATATCTACACGGTGCAGGCAATATCATTCCCGGTTTGGAAAAAGCCTTACTCGGTAAAGCAGTTGGCGACAAATTCACGGTAAGTATTCCGGCCGCCGAAGCTTACGGCGTGCGCGATGACAGTATGGTGCAACAACTTCCATCCAACATGTTCAGCGGTATTGATAACATTGAAGTGGGTATGGAATTTCATGCCGAAACTGAACATGGCTTACAAGTGGTAACAGTAACCAACGTTGAAGGCGATAACGTCACTATTGATGGTAATCACCCATTGGCAGGTGTTGATTTAACATTTGATGTTGAAGTTGCAGACATTCGCGCAGCCTCTGCAGAAGAGCTGGAGCACGGCCATGCTCACGGTGCTGGTGGTCATCACCATCATTAATATATAGGTCACCAGCGTAAAAGCTGGTGACCTCCCCTCAGCTAATCAGTTAAACCGATGTCCTCCGCATCAAATCCAACTAACACCCAAGCTGACTATTCCCTCACTCACACCCCCTGATCATCATTCAAACTGACCTCTCGTTCAACCTCTTTATTAACACCACCCGCGTCTCCCTCGACATTCCTTTATGCAGTGCTAGGCTTTAAGTTGAATAACTAACCACCCGGTAAGACCTTGAATACTTGCACCATTTACTCTCTAAAAAATTACCTGGTCAGGGCAATTGCTGGCTTTTTATTGCTATTTTTTAGTTATTTTTCGTTTTTCTCTACTGCTTTCGCCAATACGATCATTCGCTATCCACGAGCCGATTCTGTTACAGATGAAAGAGTGAATTATTACTCACAGCTATTGCAACTGTGCCTGTCCAAATCGAACAAGGATTACCAGGTTGAGCCGTCTCGTTTATATGCTGAGCAGGCGCGCGGTTTGCAGCTGGTTGAAACCAATCGTGGGCTCGATGTTATTTGGGCGGTGACTACGCAGGAACGTGAAGAAAGATTAATGCCCATTCGCATTCCTATAGACCGTGGACTATTCGGATGGCGAATATTTTTAATAAAACAATCAGACCAACCACTTTTCAGTAGCATAGAAAATTCTGAACAACTGGCCAAGCTGCGCACAGGTCAGGGGCACGACTGGCCCGACACAGATATTTTACAAGCCAATCATTTTTCAATTTCAGGCAGCACTACTTACGAAGGCTTATTTGATATGTTGGCGCGCAACCACATTCAATATTTTCCTCGTTCTTTGCTTGAAGCCGAACTGGAATTACATTCACACCCCCAACACGGTTTGGCAATAGAATCGCAACTTGTGCTGCACTACCCGACAGCGCTTTATTTTTTTGTAAACAAAAAGAACGCTGAACTCGCTGCCGATCTGGAAAAAGGGTTACGCTACGCCATTGAAGACGGTTCTTTCAAAAACTTATTTGACCATCATTTTAGTGAAACCATTCGCAAATACAGTTTATTGCAGCGGAGAGTTATTAATATTGATAACCCGCTTCTGTCACCGGATACGCCACTCGCAGAAAAAAAATATTGGTTCTCGCCTGGGGACAATTACTGATGCCAGTCAGAAATATAAATAAAATAAAACTGAACCAGCACCTCAGCATGCGCATCATGCTGGCGACATCTGTATACAGCATTTTGATTGCCTTATTCGTAAGCGTTTTGCAAATCTATATTGCCTACCATCAGGCGATCACCGATGCACAACAGGAATTTAAACAAATAGAATCCAGCTATATTGCCAATTTGGAATCAGGGCTTTGGGTGGTAGATAAGGACAGAGTCAATACACTGCTCAATGGCATCGCAAGTTTACCCCACGTAGGTTATGTGGAACTTGTTGACGACACCCAACATTCATTCACGCGAAATAACTTTCCTGAAAATAAAATTATTGCTGAGAAACAATATTCTCTGGTTTATCGCGAAAGAGAATTCAGTTACGACTTAGGCTCACTGAAGGTTCAACTTACAAACCACCACATTGTGCAGGGGCTTAAAGAAAAGTCCATCAGTATCGCCATAACCACCCTAATTACCATTTCATTGGGATCGGTATTTGTAGTGCTTATTTTTCAAAGCTGGATTTCAAGGCATTTGAAAAAAATGGCCAACTTTGCGGATGACCTCGATATCAATCATTTGGATCAACCACTCATATTAAACCGCAACCAAAATGGCCGCGTCGACGAATTGGATCTGGTAGTTAATTCGATTAATCAAATGCAAATCACGCTTGAAGAGGATTTGAAAAAACGACGAGCCATTGAATCAGAATTGGTAAAACACCAGGAACGTTTGGAAGAATTGGTTAGAGAGCGCACGGCAGAACTCACAGCAAAAACTTATCAGTTGGAGTTGCAATCGGAAGAGCTTGAAACACAAAATCGTGAGCTGGATGCCTACGCACACAGTGTCGCACACGATTTAAAAACACCACTCACGACTATTGTCGGTGTATCAGGACTAATGCAAACCGGTGGAATTACTTTAACGCCGGAACAAACCCGGGAATCGTCTGCGATTATCAATCGCACCGCAAAAAAAATGAATTCCATTATTGATGCTTTATTGTTGCTCGCAAGCGTAAGGCGCCTGGAAGAAATTAATCCCACCACTATTAACGTGCGTGAATTAGCGGAAGAGGCCTGTCAACGACTGGAACGAATTGCGATCCAGCACAAAGCTGTCATTGAGTTTAAAGGGGAATGGCAAGACGCTTTGGGTTATCCACAATGGATTGAAGAGGTGTGGGTCAATTATATTTCCAATGCTATTAAATACGGTGGCACTCCGGCTCACATACAATTAAGCTGCACAGCAGCAAGCGACACGCGAGTGAAATATTGTGTGCGCGACCACGGAGCGGGCATTAGTTTGGAACGCAGACCTGAATTATTTTTACAATTCTCGCGTCTTGATCAGCGATCTTCAGATGGATATGGTTTAGGTTTATCCATTGTAAAACGTATTATTGATCGTTTGAACGGTGAGACTGGTTACGAAGAGGCCGATGGCGGTGGAAGTATTTTTTGGTTTACGTTGCCTGTAAAATTAAATATTTAAAAAATTATCTGGCTTCTACCTTAGTTTCACCGCATCGCTCACACTCATACACGGTAACCAGCTTCCCTTCCTTCACATCAAATTTTTTATCCGTTTTTATTTTCCATTTGTGGAAGCCACTTTTGCACAAGGTTTTTCCTTTGTGCTTTTCAAAAGGTGACGGGCGTTTAAAGGGAAGTATATTGCTCATCTGCACTTTCTCGTTCAAATAACGCCTTCATTAACACGAAACCAACCAGCAATACTTTTGCGCTCGCAAGTTGCCGGTAAAACTTCGTGGGGAAATTTTTCACTTAAAAAAATTACCAGACGGCCAAACTCTGGCACTATTTTTTCCAATATTTGTTCACCTTCTTCTGCATAAATCACTAATTCACCCCCATTATCTTGCTGCCAGGTTTCATTTAAATAAAGCACCATGGAAACTACGCGATTAGACTCGCCCGATGTTTTATTTACACGAAAGGCATCCAGATGCTTTTTATAAAATGCGCCCACAGGGTAATGCGCAAAATGACACTCGTAGTCCATCAGCCCCATAAATAATCGGCGATTGATCCCAACACGCAAGGATTCCATCCACTGTAAAAATTCGCGGGTTGTTTCGGTAGTTGCTGATATCCAATGAATTTTGTCTGAGCGAATTCTGTCTTGAAGTTGAAAACCTGACTGGCGGCCAATTCCTGCAGCCTTAAATTCCTGTTCGTGCAGCTGGTCAAAATGCAGCAATAAATTCTGCAATAGCGGCCTTGGCAAAGCATCCTTAATAATGAGATAACCCGTAGCAACTAGTGCATCTGCAATAGTATCAAGTTGGGAATCATCGAAAAAATTCATGCGTAAATCTAACAAAAATTTAGGTGGCAGGATTATAAACCCTGCCTCACCGAAAACCTCTGATTATTTTTCCCGAAAAAAACCGGTCGCATTGCTGCGACCGGTTCCTGGCTTTTAAAAAACTCTTATTTAATTACAAACGCTTCCAGTTACTTTAGGTGTTTCATTTGCGTTCGTAGGCTGATTGCCCTGGAACCCAAATTCAACCGTTTGGCCGGGGTTGATTGTAGAGTTCCAACTAACCCCCGTAGCACTGTAAGGATTGCTACCTGTTAATACCGCATTCCAGCTACTCGTTATATTAGTGCCAGTACTGTAGGTCCAACTTACCGACCAACCGCTAATAGCCGTTGTGCCCTTATTGGAAATACGAATAGCGGCGGTGTAACCCGTTCCCCATTGGCTTGTAATTACATAAGCGCAGGCTCCACTACCAGATTGTGATGACGATGAACTGGATGAGCTGGAAGCCATGGAGGAGGAAGATATTGATGAGGAAGCTACAGATGATACCAGCGAGGACGAACTGGAAGACATGCTGGAGCTAGCGGAAGACGACGATCTGCTGGACGAGCTCAATGGCACCGACGAACTCACTGTACTGGACGAGATGGAACTGGAGCTGCTGCTTATGGGAGCCGTGGAGTTAGGATTTCTTCCCACAAAATACAAACTGGGTGCAGCGGGTGTAGACATACCTTCACCCAGAAAAAAGCTGGTGTGCGGAGGCTGGTTGTAACCCACATTTTGACGAGCAATTTCCTGGCGATATTGCGAGTCGTGCATTAGCGTGCGCAGCTTATTAGACGTTACCGCTGTCGTAGAGAAAATAATGAGCTGGTAATTATTGTCCATACGCCAAATGACTTCTTCACGCCAATCACCCAGGATATCCGCCGACAAACCCGGTGTTGCTTTAGTGCCGTTGTTGGATGCTGCACCATAGTTGTAAGCAGTCAGTAGGCGATTGTCGGTATTGCTCGAGTAATTCCACTTATTGATCATGGTGTTATTGAGTTGCTCACTCAATAAATCTGCATCCCACAACACACTGAAATTGGTCGAATTAGGTTTCGTGGAAGAGATTTGTTGACCTTTGGCACTATAAAGCCCACCTACCGAGGCCCAGTTTTCGTTGCCGGCGTAACGTGGATCTATATCCATACTCACACCGCGCCCTACGTCAGCACCCCCACCTGAAATTCCCCATAAGATGGAACCGGTTTTTGCGTCATGCATTTCCAGGCCATAATTGCCATAGCAACTGGGGGTTTCATGAACCATGAAAATTTCGAGGCCGGAACGTGTCGGATCGAGGTCACCCAGATGTAAAGCGTCACCATGGCAAAGATTAGTGCTGTAAAGCATACGTCCGTTGTCATCAATGGTGGCGGCACCGTAGACGATCTCGTCTTTACCGTCGCCGTCTACATCGCCAACACTCAACGTATGGGCGCCCTGACCCGCCACTGCGCTACCACTGCTATTGCTATCGAATACCCAACGCTGACTGAGTTGACCGTTGCGCCAATCCCAGGCCGCTACCACGGCGCGGGTGTAATAGCCGCGGCTCATAATCAAGCTGGGGCGTGAACCATCAAGATAAGCAATCCCGCCCAGGAATCGGTCCACCCGATTACCGTAGCTGTCACCCCAGGAACTGACCGTGCCACGTGCCGGAACGTAATCCGTCGTTGCCATGGCAGCGCCCGTTTCGCCATTAAAAATAGTCAGGTACTCAGGGCCCGACAAGACATAACCACCTGAATTGCGGTAGTCCGCGTTAGCATTACTTCCGCCCAGAACAATACCGTAGCCGTCACGCGTTCCCGGTGCCGTTTTCATAGCGACTTCCGCCTTTCCATCGCCATCCAGGTCATACACCATAAATTGCGTATAGTGAGCACCTGCGCGAATATTCTTGCCCAGGTCAATCCGCCACAGGCGATTACCGTTAAGTTTGTAGGCATCAATAAAAACATTACCGGTGTAACCACCTTGCGAGTTGTCTTTCGCGTTGGAAGGGTCCCACTTAACGATTATCTCGTATTGGCCATCACCATCCAGATCACCCACACTCAAATCGTTAGGGGAATAGGAATAGGCTTCACCGGCTGGCGTAGTGCCATCGGAAGGCTTCTGCAGGTTTACGAGCAAGTAAGGATTTGTCCAACTGGCCTTGGAAGTGTTTGCCGTTAACTCGGTGCCGTTGATGATTGGCCTAACTGTATAAGCCGCATTTGTAGTACCGCTGGCATCATAGTAGTTGGTGCTATTGGTAACCGGGCTGGAGGTTATCCTGATTCCATTACGATAAACATTGAAGGAAATATTACTCGGGTCATCGCCTAACATTCTCCAACCAATGTAAACCCCACTACCCGATGGCAAGGCTACAACCCCGCGATCCAAATATTCTGCCTGACGCGCCGCATGAGCAGAAGACCAACATAAAGACGTAAGAATAATTGCGCCCATCGCAAGCGAGTTTTTCGCTCCCATGAGGGCTCTTGGCATAAGGTCATGAACTGACACAAGCTCACGCATATTGCGTAGACCAAGCATATAAACCTCGTTATAAATTATTTATGGTTAATTTTGCGCGCTACAGGCTGCTGACTGTGCGCAATTGAAATTAATGATTAATCAATCGCGCAGCCAAGACTAACGAGAAAAAATAGCAATACAATGCAAAAAAAAGGAAGTGATAGTTATTTGAGAAACTAGTACATAAATTCTGCAGATTTTTGTATCTGTGTCGCAATAATCATCTGGTATCCAGACGAGAAATTTTACGAAAGTTGTTCAGGCATTTTTTTTATTGTGTATATATCGTAACGGCTCGATTTGCCTTCGAGTTGATAAGACGGAGCCTTGTTGGCAAGAAAGGGCGCTTTACGCGGACGTTTTACCACAACGCGATAAATAGCCACTGCGAGTGCCTTTTCCAAAAGCAAATCAGCATCCTCATCTTTACCAATCACCTGGTGAAATGCGGCCATTTCCTTTTTTACATCTGCGGCTTTTTGGCGATCGGGAAACATAGGGTCGAGGTAGACAACATCAGGGCGATCTTCTTCCAAAATTCCAGAAAGGTGAGCTTGACTATCAACGTCCAGCAACTCCATGCGTGCTAGTATACAGGCGAGCTCCGGATCACTAAATGCTGAGGTATCACGTGCACGCGCCAGCCCATCTTGCAAAAGCGCATAAGCGACTGGCGAACGTTCAAGCATTTTTATTTTGCACCCCAGTGTCGCCAATACAAACGCATCTTTGCCAAGTCCCGCGGTTGCATCAAGCACCTTGGGGTAAACACCGGACTTCAAACCCACCGCTTTGGCAATCATCTGTCCCTTGCCTCCACCGAACTTTCTGCGGTGGTCCACAGCACCTTCCATAAAATCCACACGTATTGGCCCCGGCGCTTTGCGACCAGTATGCTGTAGCGACACCCCGTGTTTGTCGTAAACAATAACGAGTTCAGGCGACTCGATGCTCGAGATGTCCATATCGAACTTAAGCGGTTGTCCGAGACTGGTCGCCAGGGCACCGGCAGCCGCAGCATAGTCTGGCTCAAGGCATAACACCCAAAGTTCGTTACTGCCCATAGACGCTACCTTTGTAAAATCAATTGCTATTGAATTATCCACCGCAAACGGGCGCGACTATATAGAAAGGCGAGATTCTAGCCAATCAATATAGAATGTGACGCCAGTCAAAATGATCCGTGAACTTGATCAAAGTCACTTGAGGATAGAACCTGTCATTAAACTTATGCATAATGCCGCCACCTTTTCAAACCTAGTGATTTCCTAATGGCGCGCAATTTACTTAAACGTTTCATCCCGACCCCGGAAACGATTAAGAATAACCCTACATTACGCCGGTTCGAAAAATTCTTGCACGATCCGAATCTGTTTCATCTAAACCGCCATTCGGTATCTGTAGCTTTTTTTTGGGGGCTTTTAATTGCGATTCTTCCGGTTCCCGGACAAATGCCGCTCGCGGCGCTGGCGGCATTCGTATTTCGCTGTAACCTTCCTATAGCAGTTGCACTGGCATGGGTTAGCAACCCCTTCACCACCCCATTTATTTTGTTACTAAGCTACAAGCTTGGCGCTTTTATTTTGCAGTCTGATCCACTATTGAATCATCCCAACTTTAGTTATGAAGGTTTAACGGCAAGTGCCACCCAGGTTTGGGACCAGTTGTGCTCAGGCAACTTCACCGACAGCTGGAATTGGTTAATAAAAAGCCTGGGTGATATATGGAAGCCATTACTATTGGGGCTTTTGGTTAGCGGATTGTTATCTGGTGCACTGGGTTATTTTGTGATGCAGATATTTTGGCGCCTGCATGTCGCCCGTGCATGGAATAAACGAAAGATAAAACGCGAACTCTTGCAAAAGAACAAACATATTTAAAATTTTCAGCTTGCGCATCAATCGTCATATATATTTACGAAGATCACCCTTGTAATTTATATCTGCGCCTCCATCAATGATGGTTCAAATCAATAGCACTTTCAAAAAATCATTTATTCAAAGGAGTTACCCCATGGCTAAAGTTACACTCAAAGGCAATCCATTTAATACTAACGGCGACCTTCCTGCTGTTGGCAGTAAAGCTCCTGCGTTCAATCTGGTTAAAACTGATTTGTCAGAGGTGACCGCCGAAAGTCTTGCTGGCAAACGCGTTGTGCTGAATATTTTTCCAAGTGTTGATACCCCAACTTGTGCACAATCTGTTCGCACTTTTAATGCGCAAGCAAGTAGCCTGGACAACACCGTTGTAGTTTGTGCATCTTACGATTTACCTTTTGCTTTGGCGCGTTTTTGCGGTGCTGAAGGCCTGAACAATGTTATTCCCGCGTCTGCGTTCCGTTCAGATTTTGCGTCAAAATACGGCGTGAAATTGGTTGATGGGCCATTGGCAGGTTTAACAGCTCGCGCAGTTGTAGTGGTAGGTAGCGATGGCAAAGTGTTGCACACCGAATTAGTGGGCGAAATTGCCAACGAACCAAATTATGATGCAGCCTTAAAAGCGCTTGCATAAAATAGTTTAATCTGTAAAAAATGCCGGACATTGATCCGGCATTTTTTATTTCAAACATTTTTTTAATTTATCTCTCAAAAAAATTATATTTTCAGCAGTAAACTAAACCTTAAACTGTTTGACCAATTGCTGTAAATCCTTAGTCATTTTGGCCAACTGATTAATTGCCTCTGTTGTTTTTTGTGTTCCATCAGCCGTGTAAATAGCGGCTTCATTAATGTGAACAATATTACGATTAATTTCTTCTGATACTGCAGTTTGCTCTTCGGCGGCGGTGGCAATTTGCGCACTCAATTCAGAAATACGTGACACTGTTTGTGCAATAGTATTCAGCGATTGACCCGCATTTTGTGCCTTGCCTACGACTATACCTGCCTGCTCACAACTTTTATTCATTGCTCCAACGGATGATTTTGACTCAAGTTGTAACTGACTAATCATTTCATTAATTTCACCGGTTGATTGTTGCGTGCGGCTTGCAAGAGTGCGAACCTCATCTGCAACTACTGCAAATCCCCTACCCTGTTCACCCGCGCGCGCGGCTTCAATGGCAGCATTTAGAGCCAACAGATTGGTTTGCTCTGCGATATTTTTAATTACGTCCACCACGGAAGAAATATTATGACTGTTGTGCTCTACACGGTTGATAATTTCTGATGCTGAACTAATTTGGTCGGCTAAAACACTAATGGATTTCACCGCTTCTTCCACTATTTTTGCACCCATGCTGGTTTCTTCCGCCGCTTTTTGTGCAGAATTTGCTGTTGCTAAAATATTATTTGAGACTTCGTGAACCGTTGCAGTCATTTCATTCATGGCGGTCGCAACTTGTTCTGTCTCAGAACGCTGACCCAACATATGACTGGAGGCTGCGCGTGTAACTACTGCAATATCTTCAACAGAACTCAATAATCTGGATGACGTTTCACTGATTTGCGAAATTACATTGAGCAAATGCGTGCGCATTTTTTCCATAGCTCGTGCAAGTGCACCCAACTCATCATCATCGCTAGTATTAATATTGACCGTAAGATCCCCGGAAGCTACTCGCTCTGAAACATGCACCAGGCGCTCAAGTGCTGCAATAATATTTTTTATAACAAGTTGCGAACCCAAAAACATTACTGCAGTGCCAATTATTGAAATAATAATCAACACTCTTGCGGCTTTCTTTTCTTCGTCTTCGGCGACTTGCTGTGTGGCTGCAACATTCGCTTCAATTAATTCCGTCAAACTTTCCATTTCCACTTCCAGCAAAGTAAATGCTTTGTGGAATTCGGGCATCATATTAACTGCGTTTTGGCGGTTGGTTTTTGCTGTTTGTACGATATTGTTAGCAGTACTAATGTAGGTACGTAAGGCAGGTAAAGTTTTGGTTAAAGCATCATGAGTTTTACGGTCGGTAATTAAAGATTCATTTTTAGCGAGCGTTTCAGAAAATAAGTCAGAATGTTCTTTGAGCTCTTTTTCCACCGCGCTAATTTCAGAGGAGTTTGGATTCTCGGCCGCAATCAAGGCCGCATTTACGTCCGAGTTCAAGGCATCGTGCATCATATCCGCAAACATATGAGTACGCAGAATTGTTGAACTCACGACAATGTTATTCATGGCCGTCCGCAGGCGCAGGATACTGCTGTAACTGTAGAAGCCCACAATCGCAGTAATTATTAACCCCAAGAGCGTTAATCCGATTAGCTTATTTTTAATAGTTAGCGCGCTAAACATTTCAATACCATCCTGCATGTAGAATAAGAATCTATGATTTAGCTTAGAATACAAACCTCAAAAGTGTTAAGACTGCGCTTAATTAGGCGTCAAAATCCTCATTTTACTGCTTGTTTTATTGTTCACTACGAGAATCTTGCACTGGCTTAACGCCTTGCAAATTTTTTAAACAATGCGCTTTGGCTAATGTTAAAAAATCTTGCACGTAACCCGTATTAACTTGTTCCTCACGCACAGCTGCATAAAGCGTTGGCCAAATACCCTTTTCACCAGCAGAGCGCACGCTAATTAATTGTTTCTCGGCGTATTCAGCCAGTACCCAATTCGGCAATGCACAAATGCCCCGACCGCTGGCAACCAGTTGCACCATCATTAAGGTTAATTCAGAGGTTCGTACAGCAAGTGGCTCTATTCCTGCCGGCGTTAAAAATTGATTGAATACATCCAAGCGGTTGCGATCAACTGGATAGGTAATAAGCGTTTGGTTTGCTAAATCTTGCGGCTCCAGAAAGTTTTTTTCGATAAGCGCGTGATGATTAGCAATAGCAATGTGCATCTCATAGGAAAATAAAGGCACGTATCGCACGCCTTTTATAGGTTGTGGGTCAGAAGTAATAACTAAATCAATATCGCCTTGCGCAAGTGCAGGTAGCGGCTCAAAAGTAAAACCGCCGGAAAAATCCAATTCAATCGCGGGCCATTGATTGCGAAAAATATCAATGGTCGGCATCAACCAATTAAAACAACTGTGACATTCGATCGCCATAAATAAACGACCAGCTTCACCGTGAATTAATTTTTTTACATCGCGTTCGGCTTCACTCACTCTGGCAATCACATCGTCTGCCAAGAGCAGAATACGCTTACCCGCTTCACTAAAACGCAAAGGTCTGCTCTTGCGAATAAATAATTCGCATTCAAGGCGCGACTCTAATTCTTTGAGCTGATGCGACAGCGCCGATTGAGTAAGGAAGAGGCGCTCGGCGGCTTC
>CBHTVU010000067.1:0-17874 GCA_966096785.1 uncultured Gammaproteobacteria bacterium
ACACAATTTCACCAACCGGAACGTAAGTACTCATTATTACTCCACTAGTTGAAGCTTTCGAGTTCACAAGACGTAATGCGCTTGGCTTTGCGCCATTTTCAAATAGTCTTTTTCCGCTACCTACAATCACTGGGTAGGTTCAGATATGATATTCATCAATAAGTGAGGCGGTTTGTAATGTTTGAATCAAATTGCTGCTGCCGATAATTTGCAGGTCTTTACCTGGCTGATTTTTAAGTGCGGATATGGCTGAAACAATGTCATCACCCAATAAAAACGGGTTATCCCATTCCAATATTTTTAATGTGCGTGATGCAATGTGTAGCTAATTTTCGGAAGCTCATCGTATAGTTTTTTAATAATATCTTTACCATGTTTTCGTTCGAGTTTTCTTACAATAAAATGGCCTCTGGCCATGTCTTGAAAATGATCCATAAAAATTATATTGA
Organism: uncultured Gammaproteobacteria bacterium; assembly: GCA_966096785.1. Taxonomy (GTDB): domain Bacteria; phylum Pseudomonadota; class Gammaproteobacteria; order Pseudomonadales; family Cellvibrionaceae; genus Cellvibrio. Next base: position 450 of record CBHTVU010000067.1, read on the forward strand.
TAATGGCTCCGCCTGCTGCACCTATAGTGGGTATCGCTTGAGCGGCGGCTTTTTCTGTAACTTGAATGCCGAAGCGTTCAGCAATTTTAGTGATGAATTTAATTAAAAGTGGTGCGCCTTTGTCCGCGAAAGCATTTTTTGCAATGAGTTCTGATGCATCTGCTATAGATTTTGAGAGGGCAGTGCGCACGGCGTAGTAGCCGCTGTCGGTACTATCGTCTGATTTGCTGTTGCCACCGAGTGCAAAAACTTCAAGGCATGCGAGTTTTGTTTCGAATGTAGCAATGGATTCACCTTCGCTGCGAGCTACATCGGCGATTGAACGTAACATAATGGATGTTGATATTGGCAATTCAACTGCCATTGCTGCAATACCAAAAAAGCCACCAAGACCGCCCGTAACAGCGACGCCGAGTTTGTGCCAGGTGTTGGAAGATTCCTCGCCGGGAATATCTTTCATGGTAAAAATTGCAGCGTCGGATGCTTTGAGTAGCGCACTACGCGTAATTTCGCCGATGCGTGCATCCCAGCTCTTAGGTAAGAGAGCCAATCCTTTTTCGATTGGCATGCCAATAAAATTAGTCGCTTTTGCGGCAACGCCAGGGTTCTCCAATAAATTTTTTGCAACCTGAAGTTCTTTTAAATCCTGTTCGGGAAAATGTGTTGTCATAAAAAACCGCTGATTAGTTTCCGAAAAATACAGACTAACAAATCCACACCCGTAAAACAAAAACGGGCCAAAAGGCCCGTTTGTATTTAAACAAAAAATTTTATTTAAGTGCGACGAATGTGGGGCTTGGAATGCTGGTTTGCACGCCAAAGTATGCGAGTTGGCCATTGGGTAATACATTCATAACCACGAGATTATTAGATTCCTGATTCGTGATGAGCAATTTTTTTGCATCGTCTAACAATACAAAGTAACGCGGTATTCTGCCTTGACTACTAATACTTTGAGCCGCAGTTAAACGCCCGTCATCGGCAATATCAAATACTTCAATGCTGTTAAAGTCGCCACGATTGGATACGTAAAGATGTTTGCCATCTGCACTGATAACTATATGTGCCGCAGTGTTATTACCATTAAATCCGGTAGGAACCGTAGAAATTTTTTGTGCTTCTGTTAAATGTCCATCAGCACCTTGTTGTGTAAATGACACTGTGTTGCTCAATTCATTTACCACATACACCCAAGGGTTTTTAGGATGAAACGCCAGATGACGTGGACCATCGCCAGGTGCAGCATTATAAGCAACCTGAGCATCGCCCAATTTTCCTTTTGCATTTTGTGGATACCAAAATATTTTATCTACGCCCAGGTCTGCTACATAAAGACCGATAGTTTTTTTCTCATCTGCTAATTGGGACCAGCCTGCCCAGTGTGCGTGTGGAATGTCCTGACGTTTGGTATTAGGGCCGCTACCCTGATGTTGTTTTAATTGTGGTTTGCCTTGGGGTACGCCTTTTTTATCTAATTCAAATACTGCAAGATTACCAGAATTGTAATTAGCAACTGCGATATATTTGTTGTCGTTTCGTGTAGAAATAAAACAAGGTGACTTACCATTGACAGAAACTTTTTGTAAGAAAGTTAATTCGCCTTTATCTGATTCACTATAAGTTACCAGTTGGCCCTCACTGGATTCATCCACAAAATACCAAACATTGTTGTTCTGTAATCCGAATGATGGGTTAATGGTTTTGGCCAGCGTTTGTAGAGCGCCAAATTTATTGGTTGTTGTATCGAGCGTCACTCCATAAACACCTTCACCACCTTTTTCGGTGTAGCCACTCACGACAAAGTCCAGGGTGGTCGCGCTGTATGCTGCTGCTGAAAGGCCTAGAGTGAATGTAAGGCTTAATGCGTAACTTAAGATATGTTTAGCGTGTAGCATGATTTTTCCTGTTTATTGTCGGGAGTTAATGATTCCGGAAAACGAATATAACGAATGCCGCTTGTTTTTTTGACAGCGGGGCACCAGGAATGCCGGAGAATTAAAAATCTTTATTTATTTTTATGGGATTAATGTGAAGATCTACAGTAACAATGTCTTTCATATTTAGAATTTAGCACGGCTGTAGCTTATGCGTTTAGCTACAGCCGAAAGCCAAAACTCTATTAAGATTTTGCTTTAATTATTTCAAGTTGCTCAAGAAATAATTTTTGGTTTGCAAGGAAGGTTTCCTGATTGGCAAGAAAGGTTTCCTGGTTTGCAAGAAAACGTTGTTGGTTTATTAATATCAACTTTAACTGGCCTATAGCACCACTTACCAGGCCTAAGGTGCCAAGTGCTATAGCAAGGTTTGGGCTGCCTGCCAGTGATGCGATTATGGCGATGACAAGCATGGTCCAGAAGCAAATGTTGAAACCTCTGTACTGACTCTCTAAATCTACGCTAACTAAGTTTTTTATCATTTGTACCTTCTCCCATTATTAAGATCAAAATTAAGATAGTAAGAACTTGTTTCAACAATTGTATGTTGATTATAAAAACGCCTAGCGGGTTTTTTCAATATCCGAAAAGACGGTTTTATCTTAAAAGGCTATGTAATCTCAAGAAACTTTATGGAGCGTTTATGTTACAGCGCTCATCCATCCAGAAAATTCCTTCGTAAATCACAAGTCGGTGAATGTTAGCATAGGAATATGGCCGTTGCCTAAAAGACGCGCGTCAAATGCCTGAAATGCGATTATGCTGCAGAGTTCCCGAAAATGTTGTGACGCAGAACAAGTGGATATGAGCCCAACTATGGCCCTCATCGAAAACAATTGAGGTTGTGTAATGAACTGTTTAGTGCAGCTTCCACCATGTCTTTCGTGTATGAAATTGAGGTGTTCTGAAGACGGTATTCATAAAGTTCGTATCGCTAATCATACTGCGCTAATCGTAGCGATAGGGAATGTTTGATCGTCGATGTGGTCCAATGTGTTCTTGAGTAAATCTCCGCTTTGACCCGCGCGGAGTAAACGATATGTACGTCAGCGAACGGGCGTAGGATATTTACAAGAATATTGTTATAGCGATTAAAACTTATACTTCAGGTAAATTCAGGCGCTTAATAGATGTGAGCTTTTCATGGATGTTCTTGGTATAGGTCAAGATGTGATTGTATAAAACTTCCTTAATCTGAACTTGATGTGGAATTATTATTATGAATACTTTAAACCGATCTTCACAAACAGACGAAAGAACAGAAAACAACTTTGTGCTCTCACACAAAGAAGCAACAGCTGCCAGCCCAGACGATATGGCGGTATGTGGCGAGGAGGATCCTGGCGAAGGACTGGAATTTTTAGTGAGCGATCACGCGGTTAATGAATAAATTAAAAGGCCGAATGACTCTTTTTAATTATGATGCGTTGATTATTGTGATGTAGGTGGCTGCAACTCTTTTTCCAGTTCTGCAAACACTATATCCCATTGTTTATTGGCAGATGCCATTGATTCATTGGCCCATTTTTTTAATGTTTTGCAATCTCGTTGGTTTTTAATATTAAAGTAATCCAGAAAAGTCACTTTTCGATCTTTGTCATAAAGTATTTTTGCATCCGGATGGTTGAGCACTTTTGTTTTATATGCAAACAGCTCTTTGTCGTTCAGGTTTTTCTTTGTTTTTATTTGCTGCAGATAAGCGTCAAATTGACCTGACTTTTCTGCACGGTGGTTTTCCTGGATCTCGGAAAAATATTTATCCAGCGCTTTAAATTCATCCTCAGTGCACGCTTTTGAATGTGCAACCATGATAAAACTCAGTATTACAAATAAGAATGTAAATTTGTTCATTATTGTTTCTCTTGATTTTTAATTCTGTGGTGTGATTGATGAAGAGGAGCTTTGTTGTGTGCTGGATGCGGCTTCGTTATAGTCCATGATCTTCCAGTTCATTGCCACCTCACTCCACTTTGTAATGTCTGGATCACCCGGTAACGCATGGTTCTCCAGGCACGCGTTGAAATTTGCTAATGTTTTCTCATCCAACCGTGGGAATCCGGTTGATTGTGATATTTTGCTCTCATAACTACCGTCTGCGAGATATCTGTAGGACACTACTGCTTGTCCTTCTTCATTTAATCGTATTGACGCAGGTGGATAGTCCACTCTGAATCTACAGAGATTTAGGCTAAATAATTTCTGATGTGCTTTCCAGGAATGTTTAAATTGTTTAGTCGCACCCAAGGGAATATTGACAGCACCTCGGGTGTATTTGCATCTCTTCGTAAATGCTTCGATAATTTTTGCGTTTTCACTAGCGCTTCCATTTGAGCTAATTATTTGTGCCTCAATTGGTTTGCCATCAGGGGTAAAGCTAATTTCAACCACTGCAGTCCCATCAACAGCAGAGTCTGATAAATCAGGTATTGCACAGCCAGTTTGCATGACCAGTCTGTTTATTTCTGCGGTGTCTTTGTTTGCCAGATCCATGGGTGCAAAGGCACTCAGACCTGCCACGCAAAACCTTGGGATGCACAGCAGTAAAAAAAATAGGATTACTTTTGATAGCGGCATATCTGAGCTCTCTAAATTTTTTAATCTAAAACAAAACGGGCCTGATGGCCCGTTTATATTTACTTCTAAAAATTACTCCATGTAATTTTCAATACTCGGACAGGAGCAAACCAAATTTCTATCGCCGTAAACGTTGTCGATGCGATTAACACTTGGCCATACTTTGTGATTTTTCAACCATGTAGCAGGGCGGCTCGCTACTTCGCGTGAATAGGCGCGGTTCCAGTTTTCATCCAATACATCATCCTGAGTGTGCGGTGCATTGTGCAGTGCGCTGGCGTCGGCGGTAATTTCGCCGCTGATTACTTGCGAAATTTCCTTGCGAATAATTTGCATGGCTTCGATGAATTTATCCAGTTCAACTTTTGATTCGGATTCCGTGGGTTCAATCATCAAAGTGCCAGCAACCGGGAATGACATGGTGGGTGCGTGGAAGCCGAAATCCATTAAACGTTTTGCGATATCTTCTTCACTAATGCCGCTGGCTTCTTTCAAAGGGCGCAAATCCAACAAACATTCGTGTGCAACAAATCCGTTGGTACCTTTATATAAAATCGGATAAGAGTCTTCGAGTTTTTTTGCAACGTAATTTGCATTTAGCATTGCATATTCAGTTGCCTGGCGCATACCGACAGCACCCATCATTTTGATGTACATCCAACTGATGGGGAGAATACTGGCAGAACCCCAGGGCGCGGCAGAAATGGTACCGTTTGCAGGATCAGTACCGGGAACAGCTTGTACGTTGTGGCCCGCGAGGAAGGGCGCTAAATGTTTGCCTACACCGATTGGGCCCATGCCGGGGCCACCACCACCGTGTGGAATACAAAATGTTTTGTGTAGATTTAAATGCGAAACATCGCCACCGAATTTTCCGGGCGCAGCTACACCAACGAGCGCATTCATGTTGGCGCCGTCGATATACACCTGCGCGCCTACAGCATGAACCATATCGCAAAGCTGCGTGATCCCTTCCTCAAATACACCGTGTGTGGATGGATAAGTACACATGATGCACGCGATTTGTTTGCCGTGTGTTTCAATTTTTTCGGCGAGATCTTTGAGGTCTACGTTGCCATTGTTGTCGCACGCTACCACAACAACTTTATAGCTAACCATTTGTGCTGATGCCGGATTGGTGCCGTGCGCTGACGATGGAATCAAACAAATATCGCGCTGCTCGCCTTTGCTTTCAAAATATTTTTTGATGGCAACCAGGCCTGCGTATTCGCCTTGTGAGCCGGCGTTGGGTTGCAAACTGATTGCATCGTAACCCGTGCAAGCTTTTAACATGTCTTGCAATTCTTCGAACAATTGGCTGTAACCTTGCGCTTGATCAATCGGCGCGAAAGGATGCAATTTGCCAAACTCAGGCCAGGTTACTGGAATCATTTCAGCGGTTGCATTTAACTTCATGGTGCAAGAGCCGAGTGGAATCATAGCGTTGTTAAGTGCTATATCTTTGGATTCCAAACGTTTTAAATAACGCAGCATTTCGGTTTCGCTGTGATAGCTATTGAATACTGGATGCGTTAATACTGCATCGTTACGCAATAATTCTTGTGGAATCGCTTTGTTAGTGACAGACAATATATCGTCGATGCTTGAAAGATCAGCGTCGGTAATACCAAATACAGAAAGGATTTGCGCAACGTCATTTATACTAGTGGTTTCGTTAATGCTAATGCCAATTGCATCGCTAGCTAGCAAGCGTAAATTTATTTTTGAATTTAACGCGGCTTGATAAATATCGTTTTGTTTTTCGCCGACTTTTACACAGATCGTATCGAAAAAATTATTGCTCGATAAAGTAAAACCTTTTTGCTGTAGCGCGCTGGCGACAATCGAAGTTAAACGATGAATGCGATTGGCGATGCGTTTTAATCCATCGGGTCCGTGATAAATCGCATAGAACACACTCATCACGGCGAGCAATACTTGCGAAGTACAAATGTTGGAGTTGGCTTTTTCGCGGCGAATGTGTTGCTCGCGCGTTTGCATCGCCATACGCAATGCTTGTTTACCGCGTGAATCAATGGATACACCGATAATGCGGCCAGGTGCGGAGCGTTTGTAAGCGTCGCGGAATGCGAAGAAGCCAGCGTGTGGACCGCCGAAGCCCATAGGCACACCGAAGCGTTGACTGGTACCTACAACAACATCCGCACCCATTGCGCCGGGAGACTTGATTAATAGCAGCGCCATAAGATCTGTTGCAACAGTTACCAGCGCATTGTTTTTATGGGCTGAGTCAATGAGAGAAGTTAGATCGCGCACCACACCAGTTGAACCGGGATATTGCAGCAGCGCGCCAAAATAATCGCCATTTGCGACCTCATCAGCTGGGGCAACTTCAACATCAAAACCAAAATGCTCAGCGCGTGTTTTGACAACGGCGATAGTTTGCGGGTGGGTATCCGCATCCACAAAGAACACATCGGATTTGCTTTTCTTATTTTGACGTTTGCACATGGCCATGGCTTCTGCGGCAGCCGTACCTTCATCCAGTACTGACGCATTTGCCATTTCCATGCCGGTAAGGTCGATAATCATTTGCTGGTAGTTAAGCAATGCTTCTAAGCGGCCTTGTGCAATTTCGGGTTGGTAAGGCGTGTAAGCGGTATACCAGCCGGGGTTTTCCAGCACATTTCGCAACACTACCAGAGGCACATGAGTGTCGTGGTAGCCCATTCCAATGTAGCTTTTGAAAACCTTATTTTTGCTGGCAATGGCTTTCAATTGCGCTAACGCATTGGCTTCGCTTATTGCATCACCCAAATTGAGTTCGCCTTTAAGGCGTATGTTATCCGGTACAGTTTTGTCTATGAGTTCTTTAACGGAGCTTAAGCCCAGCGCGGCGAGCATAGCGCTGGTTTGCTGGGAGTTGGGCCCAATGTGGCGAGCGACGAACTCGTCGTTATGAGCCAAAAGGTTGAGGGAAGCTGAGCGCAAATCAACTGACATAGATGTTCTCTGTAGTGGAAAAAGTAGGTAGGCGGGGTGACGGCCAACTGTAAATTGGCCCGTTCAAAATTGGTCGCTATGGTATCAATTTTGAGACAGCATGGGCAAATGGAGACAGGCTTTTTACCTATTTATGGGGTAGGGTGTTCCGTGTCTAGCTTATAAAAGTATTTGCTGTAATCGAAATCTATAGATTTCACAAAAGGGTTTTCCAATCGGAATACCTTTCGGTTTTTTAAGCGTGCGAAATCCATACTGGCTTGGTGTTGAGCTTTCCAGAGTGCTATGAGTGAACCATCCGAAAACGCCTTTTTAAGGCCTTTAGTGACCCGCTCACTGGCTTCCTTGTTATTGGAATTGGTATAGAACAAAATCGGCATCGGATAATAAATAAGCAAGTGTAGGTCGTAACCCAAGCCTTTGATGGAACCGAAATGATCATATTCATCTTTGACTTCATTTACGCCGCGACAAAATAAATCAAATCTGTGTGCTGCCGTCATTTTGAATAAGGCTGAATATTGCGCTACTTCCGTGATGATAAAGCCATTGCTGCGCAATATGGCGACGTCTACCCAATCGCGCCCAAGCCCCATTGTAAGTTGGCGAAGGTCGTCGAAGGTATTTACCTTGGCAATTTTATCGAGCATGGATTTTGGCGCGAAACAGGTTCTGTAACTCAATACCCCGAGGTCTACAGGAAAACGAACATAATCCATTTCTTTCGCATTCTTATAGCCCTCGTTGTAGCCAAGGCTCGCGAAATAATTAGGGTAAGCGTTGGTTTTAATGCTTTGAACAATTCGGTTTACATTAGTTTGCGGTGCTGTGCGGATTTCATATGGTCCGTATTCGGCAACAGTTTTTTCCAGCGCGAGCTTGAATGCGGAGACTTCAAAATTGGGAGTAGCCTGTACATAGGCCTCGGGAAGCTGATGTGTAAAAACGGTTTGTGCAAATACACAGGTTGCTGTCATCAGATTTAGCAAAAGTATGATTACTAATCGAACAGGAAATAATTTTTTCAAAATACTCTGTCCCCCGCTTTTTATGATGACGTTAGTAAATGTAGCAGACTATTAATTTATCGGGATTATTCATGTAAATCATCATTGCGCTGCTTATAGCTTTAGCCCTGAAGTTGCCATATAAAAAATCAATAGGACATGACGAAATGGCTGTGTATGATAGCTCCGCACTATTGATAAACCATAGGCGATAAACCCAAGACGATCAAATTACGTATCGCTTTGCGATTGCGTCAGTCTGGATAATCGTCACCTTAACTCAAATGAATAGGAGAAACGAAATGGGCGTATTAGTTGGTAAGCAAGCACCGGATTTTATTGCATCTGCTGTATTGGCAAATGGTGAAATTGTAGATGGTTATTCATTCTCATCTGCTACCAAAGGTAAGAAGGCCGTTGTGTTTTTCTACCCATTGGACTTCACCTTTGTGTGTCCTTCCGAGTTGTTAGCGTTTGATCACCGTGTTGAAGAATTTAAAAAGCGCAATGTAGAAGTGATTGGTGTTTCAATCGATTCACAATTTACTCATAACGCATGGCGTAACACTCCAGTTAATGCTGGCGGTATTGGACCGGTTCGTTACACACTCGTTGCTGACATCACTCACTCAATTGCAAAAGCATATGATGTAGAGTCGCCAGATGGTGTTGCTTTCCGTGGTACTTTCGTAATTGATGAAGCGGGCGTTGTGCGTTCACAAATCGTTAACGATTTACCAATCGGCCGCAACATTGATGACACTTTGCGTACTGTTGACGCATTGATTTTCCACGAGCAACACGGTGAAGTTTGCCCAGCAGGTTGGAAAGAAGGTGATGCAGGTATGGACGCTTCACCAGCAGGCGTTGCGAAATACCTCTCTGAGCATGGCGATAAACTCTAATTCAATTATTGAATTGACGTTTAAAAAAACCCGGAAAATATTCCGGGTTTTTTTATGTTCAGAACGGACAGAAAATTGCTCCTGCATTTTCTGCACTTCCACCATCCGTGGTGGTCGTATGCCTCAACGTAATGAATGTGCGGAAGCAGCGATGTACAGAACTAATAGAAAAAATGAATGAAGAAGTTTTTGCAATTTAGCACTTTATTAAGGCTCTGCTAGGCTAAAGGAATGATTAGAGGAAGGTTGTAGTCTTATGGAGGGAGCTCCACAATGTTAACTCATCACTACCGATTATTTCTTGCGAGTTTATTGCTATTAACAATCAGTCATGTAGCTGCGGACCCCGTCGATTTTTTATCCCTCTCGCTTGAGGAATTGCTACAAACGAACATCACCAGTGCAACTCTTACTGATGAATCTTTGCGATCTGTTCCTTCATCCATGACTGTATTTACCCGAGCGGATATTCGCCGTTTCGGGTTTAGTACTTTGGCTCAACTCGCTAATTTGGTTCCGGGCTACCAAAGTTATCATTCGGACAACAATGGTTTGGTAGAGAGTTTATCCAGCCGTGGCCGTCGCCAGGGTAATTTGGCTGTTGATATTTTGATTTTAGTGGACGGCCAGCGCCTTAATAATGATTGGTCTGGCTCGGCTCTGCAGGATGATTTGCGAATCAGTTTGGAAAATGTAGCGCGGGTGGAATTTATTCGCGGCCCGAGTTCGGCGATTTACGGCAGTAGTGCAATGATGGGCGTAATTAATATTATTACTGCCAGTGCAACCGAACTGACGCTGGACGTTGGTGATGGTCAATATAGTCATGCGGGTTTGCAATGGAGCGCCAAAGGCGAGCAGGGTAGTTTCTCGCTCTATGCCGGCCGTGTGCAAACTCATGGGGAAGTCTTCACTATTTACGAACCTTTCACCAATCCTGCAACGCCTGTTTACGAGCAAACTCATAACCCCTATAGCGTTAACGATCTTTATTTGAAGGCAGAGCTTGGAGAGTTTGCACTGAATGGCCGCCTGACACAGGGAGAGGCAGAACAGTTTTATGTAGTGGGCTATGTTGATAATGACACCAATCGCTACGGTACTTATTCCGACAGCCTCAATCTAAGTTGGCGGCATAGTTTTGATGATGATCTAAGGCTTGAAGGGCATGTTTTTAACAGTCACAAAGAGTTGCAAATCGATGCGGCGGCGTCACTAGTGCCTTATAGACTCATCACTGGTGGGGTGCGTGAAGAGGAATTGGGTAGCCAGTGGATGCTGCAGGGAGATCGCGGCGTAGCGCGGTGGTTAGTCGGCTGGGAGTGGCGTAATCCCACCTTGGTAGACACCATGAGCTACGGGGGACCGCCCTCAAATCCAACCCAATTTTCCCTACCTCAAGCACCCGAGAATGGCCGCATCATCAAGGGTCTATTTGCGCAATATCAGCGTCCTTTGAATGACAATCTGGCGCTTACACTCGGTTTACGCCGTGATGGCTATTCGGATGTCGGCTCGCACTTGAGCCCGCGTCTCGCACTGGTTGAGCAGCTGAATACCAATGACACTCTGAAGCTCCTCTACTCCGAAGCATTTCGTGCACCCAGCCGAATTGAAAACTCAATCATAAACAGCCCCGGTTTTCTCAGTAATCCGCAACTACAACCTGAAACGGCTAAAACTACGGAGTTGGTTTGGCTGCATTTGATGCGCGAGGGGTTTGTATCCAGCACTCTTTACCATACCGCTATTGATGATGCTATTAAGGAGATAGTGACTCCCGCTTTGCAGCGCACCTGGGACAATGGTCAACAATCGATCTCAGGTCTGGAAGTGGAATGGCAGTACCAGTGGCGTGATCATTGGCGGACGCATTTAGCAATGACCCATATCATTGAACCGGTGGGTTTTATACGTTCCGAATCCAGCAACCTGTTAGGCGGTGGTCTGAGTTATAGTGACCAACGCTGGACAGTAGCGCTGTTGCTCAACTACCAGGGCAGTAGACGCGACCCCAATGAGCAGGACATTCCAAGCAATATCACAACGACCGAATACACGAATTTTGGTGGACGCACTCTGTTCGGCGCACATGTTTCCTATAAAGCAGGCAGTGATGTGGATTTATATCTGGATGCTAAAAATCTACTCAATAAAAACTACGCGTCTCCCGCTGGACGTCCTCTCAATTATGTTGGTGTGCCTGGTGAGGGGCGAACACTAACCGCAGGTTTGCGTTGGAATTTCAAACAATAGTATTTGGTAAAATTGGCTTTTGAACTTTTCTTTTGAGCTTCTCTTTTCAGTTTCTAATTTATCTTTTTTCCTTTCTAATTTACCTTTTTACTTTCGAACTTGTCCTTGTGAATGTTAAAGTGCGGCCACTTTTATCCATAAGTTTTTCAATATGACTGGCACTAAAAAAACCATCGATTTACACCCGAGCTGGCTTGCGCATTTGGCACCGGAATTTGACTTGCCTTACATGAAGCATCTCAAACAATTTTTATTGGAGCAAAAACAAGCGGGTAAAATTATTTATCCGGAATCCAAAAATATTTTCAACGCGTTTAATTCAACACCGCTCGATCAAGTGAAAGTTGTCATTTTAGGGCAGGACCCATACCACGGTCCCCATCAAGCGCACGGTTTATGTTTCTCCGTGCAGCCTGGAATTCCAACACCACCTTCGCTGCAAAATATTTATAAAGAAATTCATCGCGATTTAAATTTCCCAATTCCTAAGCACGGCTTTCTTCAAAGCTGGGCAAATCAAGGCGTATTTTTATTGAATGCCACTTTAACAGTTGAGCAAGCGCGTGCAGGTGCTCATCAAGGGCAGGGTTGGGAACAATTTACGGACCGAGCAATTCAAATTGTTAATCAGGAATGCGAGCACGTGGTGTTTTTATTGTGGGGAAGTTATGCGCAGAAAAAGGGGCAATTTATTGATGGGCGTAAACACCTGATTTTGCGTGCGCCGCATCCGTCACCTTTGTCTGCACACCGTGGCTTTATAGGTTGCGGGCACTTTTCGCAAGCAAATCATTATTTAGAACAGAATGGTCAAACACCAATTGACTGGCGTCTGCCACAAACTGTGTAAATAAGCTCCAGCAATAATTCTAAAACAAATTTACAACAGCAAAGACATGGCAGCTTCCATATCTGCAGATAGATCTTCTGATTCAGACACCTGAATTTCAGGGTCCAGCCCCAGGCGTTCAAAAGCAGTTACCTGAGAACAATCAATTTGTGCGAGCGGAGAATTTGAACCAGCGTAACTTTGCAACATAGCGACAGTGACCACATCGGCATAATCAGCTTTTGGAATTTTGCGCTGGAAATCCATGTGTTGCGTTGGAATGTGAGCAAGTTCTTCTGGAAAACCCCATGCTCGTAAAATCATGTCTCCTAGGGGAGCATGCAACTCTTCAATCACCTTATCTAGCGTCAAGCTGTCATTGAGCAGAAAAGGATGATCTTCTGCATAAGTAAGCACGGGTAGTACGCCAATTTTATGCACTAGCCCGGCGAGAGTAGCTTGGTCTGGACGCAATTTTTTGGTGTAGTGCCTGCACAATACGTGACTGATACCTGCCACTTCACTTGAACGACTCCAGACTTCGCGCATGCGCATGTCCACCAAGTCAGATGTTGCCTGAAACATTTGCTCCATTGCCAAACCTGTCGCTATGTTGCAGGTGTAAGAAATCCCCAGGCGCATTAATGCTGTTTTTAAATCTTCAATAGCACGTGATGCTCGTAAGAGTGGGCTGTTAGCAACACGAATGATACGCGCGCTTAATGCCGCATCACCCCCAATGACACCAACTAATTTATCAATGTCCGCATTTGGATCATCAGCGACTTCGCGAACTTTGATGGCTACTTCAGGCAGCGTGGGTAAAACTAGCTGGTCAGTTTTGATGGCGTTGATAATGTCGCTACGAACGCGCTCGGCAATTTGACTCATAAGCTACCTTTTAAATTATGACTGGATCAAAGCGTCACTCTTATAGTCCTTGTGACATAGATATGAGAGGCAGATTAATCCACCTCATTTGGAGTAGGTATAGCATAGGGTAGCGAAAGGAGGCTGAGTTTTTGCGGGTTATTTGCGAGATAAATTGCGACGCGCTCATCATCAACAACACTTGCCAGTAATTCGCCCGAAGATGTGCTTTTAGGTGCAGCTAAAATAATTTCACCTACTGTTTTTCCCTCTTCATTGAAAAGCGATGAACCAGGAAGAGGCAAGGGGTTGTTATTAAGTGTGAACTCGAAGCGATACATATGGCGTTTTAATGTGCCGCGATAATGCAAGCGCGCAACAATTTCCTGACCGGTATAACAACCCTTGCGAAAATTAATACCATTGACGAGCTGAAAATTTATGGCTTGCGGTGTGAAGGTCTCGTAAGTTTCCGGTGTTATGTCACCTATACCCGAGCGAATATTCAACAGAGTCCATAAGTTGTGATGTGTACAAATTGTTTGCTCTTTAATCTGTTGCCAAATGCTTTCAACACCTTCTGCAGCAAGCCAGCATTCAAAACGCTGTTCGTCAATGCGAATAATTTTATGATTTTCGAAGGCTTGCCAGTTACTGTTAGTCGCAATTTCCACATTGAAAACATTCTTGATAAGGTGCGCGGCTTTTGGTCCTGCTATACCCAGGCAATAATAATTCGGTGTTGCATCAGCCAATTTGGCTTTGGAGAAAACAATATATTTTCCAAGGCTTGCGAGCCCATGTGACACAAGACCCTGATGTACGCGCAGCAGAATCTGTTCGTCAGTTGATTGCAACGCCCGAAAGCACAACAACATACGGCCCTTAATATTGCACTGCGCACCCAATAAGCTTTTATTGTCGGCGAGCTCTCTAATGTCACAAGTTACCTGGCCTTGCAAAAACTTGGCTGCATCCGGCCCGGTGACGCTTAATATTCCTTGCGGCAGGAGCATAGCGCAGGTATTTTCAAGAGCTTCGTCAGCAGATTCAAAATCTGCGGCACTCTTATCTGTATTACCAGATGACAATAAAAAATCATTCCAATCAGACATAACAAAAAACTCAGGGATGTTTGCAATGGGCAGTGAACCTTGAAAAGCTGGTCACTTTATTTCACTGGCTCACAGTGTATCGCATTTTTACTCTTAAAATTAACTTCGCAACAATGAAAAAAGAAGTGTTTTGGTCTATACCTTTAACTTGTCAGGAAAATAATACATAAACTGAAATTCAGGTAAGCCTTGTGGCTATTGAGCAACAAAATTTACACGCAATTCGAAACAGCTTTTTTTACAAGTTGATATTGTGTTGCATAATCACTTTAGTGGTTATGTACGCGCATCGCCTTTTGCCTGCCAAAATTCTTGACGTAGTTCCTGGGGTAGACGTTAAAACTTATATCTATGGTGACACTGACTCTGTTGGAAAAGATGTGTTTTCATGGACGGATCTTCAAAAGTTAGCTTGGCAGTGCAATATCGTGGATGATGGTGAGCAGCACAATTGCGGTTTTAATGTTGATGTGGGTGCGGGTATCAACACCGAAGGCATGGATTTGTCGAGCTACGATAAGGTGAATATCGAGCTTGATTATAATGGCCCTGACAATCGGCTGCGTTTTTACACGCGTAATTATGCGGAGGGTTTTTCTAAAATTGATGACATTGGTACTGCAAAGTACATAAGCACATTAATTCCCACAAAATTTCTATCGGAAACCTTGACCATCCAATTTTCCGAATTTTCTGTGGCTGAATGGTGGATAAGCGAATATCACGTTCCCCGTGAATTTATGCATCCTGATTTCAATAACACAATAGTATTTGGTATTGATGTAGCTCACCCGACGGTGCCGGGCATTCATCGCTTTAAATTAAAAAAAATTCAATTCGTAGGTCGGTGGATTTCAGCTGAGCTATGGTATTTGGGTATTTTAGTTTTTTGGATGTTAGTTATTTTCGTCGGCGGAGTTTACAATTTTTTGCAACTAAAACGACAGAGCAAATTAGAACGATTACGCCTTGAAGTGCTTGTCAGTCAAAACTCTGCGCTTGAACATGAGACCAATCGTTATAAACAGTTGTCAATGCTGGATCAGTTAACCGGAATGCTGAATCGACATGGATTTTCTGAATATTTGGAAAAAAATTACAATGAAAGTTCGCAGGAAGTAGCATCACTTATTATTATCGATATAGATTATTTTAAAAGAATAAATGATGCTCATGGACATGATAGTGGCGATATTGTATTACACAAAGTTGCTGACATTATTCGCCAAAATATACGTAGCCAAGACATAGCAGCTCGCTGGGGTGGTGAAGAATTTGTGGTTTTATTGCCAGATACGGAAGCCGAAAAAGCCCGTGTAGTTGCCGAGGAGTTGCGCACTCAAGTTGCTAACGCGAGTTTCGAAGTGCCGCCATTATCGCAAGTTACTATCAGTGCTGGTGTGGGGATGATTATTGGTGCGGAACCATTTCATATGTTATTCCGACGTGTGGACATTGCGCTTTACCAAGCGAAGGCACAAGGTCGAAATCGTGTAATCATGGCGGTAAATTAGCTGCTGAAGCCTTGTGTCTTTTCAGGTACAATGCGTGCTTATCTCGACGTTCTGGTGTGGGTATTGGTTGTGGAAAGAAATCGTTTGTTTTGGGGGAGCCGTCGCGGCATGCTGGAATTGGATTTAGTCTTGCTGCCATTTTTGGAAAATCTTTATCCCGGTTTAGAGCAAGCAGATAAAGAGCGCTACTGGAAGTTGTTGGAGTGTGAGGATCAGGATATGTTTGCCTGGTTTTTGCGTCGTGAGGACCCGGAAGATCATGAATTGAAAAGGATTGTCGACATTGTTAGAAAAAACACCGGATTACAACCAGAGTAATAAATCTCTGCATCAAACAACATCAGGTATTGACCTCGCGTCTGTGATCATTAAACCTTCGTTAGTTTTATATTATCTGGAAGTTTTTGTTTACCTTTTCATGTTGCTTTCCGCAAGCATTGCGATTTTCCCATTCGCATTAGCCGCTTTTTATTGGCCTATCTTATGGCTAATTTTCCTTCTGATGATTATTGCTGCCCTTAGAACGAGTCTGCGAACTAAAAACTCTCCGTCTGTTAGCTTAAGCGTGACTCAAAAAATCTGGTATTTGCAAACTGCTGCGGGAAGCGTTGCCGTTGAACCATGCGGTGAATTAGTAGTGTGGGCCCAATTAATTATTGTGCCTGTCAAGGAAACTCTGAGCGGGCGTAAGCATCGTATAATCGCTTTGCCCGATTCTATGAAAGCGGAAGACTGGCGGCGCTTGCGAGTGTGGTTACGTATGGCTCTACGAAAAAATAACTAAGCGATTTTTCAATCGCTTAGTTATTCGTTTAAATATTTTTAATCGTCAGATCTTTTTAATCGCTTAGATCTATGCTCACCACTATGTTTTGTGCAGCAAAATTAGTAGGCACTAAAATTGTGTCGCGGGCGATGTTAGATTTATGTGGAAAGTCGAGAGAATAATGTAAGCCACGGCTTTCTTTTCGTTCCAATGCTGATTGGATAATTAAATCCGCGACTGTGGCCAGATTACGCAATTCAATTAAATCGCTGCCGATTTTATAATTGCTGTAATAATCTGCAATTTCTGTTTTCAAGAGTTCAATTCGATGCGATGCGCGTTCCAAACGTTTATGGGTGCGCACTATGCCGACATAGTCCCACATAAAACGGCGCAATTCGTCCCAGTTATGCGAGATAATTACGTCTTCGTCCGAATTGGTGACTCGCGTCGAGTCCCATTGTTTCGAGTTTTCCGGCGCCTTAATGTTATTCAATGAGTTAATTATTTGTTGACCGGCAGATTGCGCATAAACCACACATTCCAGCAATGAATTGCTGGCTAAACGATTCGCGCCGTGTAAGCCGGTGAAGGACGTTTCACCAATTGCATACAAATTTTGTAAATCGGTTTGTCCGTTTTTATCAACTACCACACCCCCACAGGTAAAGTGGGCGGCAGGTACGACAGG
>CBHTVU010000068.1:0-17785 GCA_966096785.1 uncultured Gammaproteobacteria bacterium
CTAAGTGGCGACGAATTTGGTGTTTGCGGCCAGTCTCGATATGAATATCCAAAAGTGTTGCTTTATCGGTGGCGCCGATTTTTTTGATGTGTGTGATCGCCGATTTTCCATCCAATTCGTAATTGAGCGTCATGCCTTGTTCTGGCACCTCACAATCGTCTACGACCCAGGCCTGGTAATATTTTCGAATGTCGCGACCTTGAAACAGTGTGGATAATTTGGCAGCGCTTTGACTGTCATGGGCAATTATCATCAAGCCTGATGCGTCTGCATCGAGGCGATGAACTAAAAAACATTCACGCTGATTTCCATGAATTTGGTTCTTCCCGTAGATGGATTCGCCATTTACTTCAACCCACCTTAAAATGCTACAGTGGTCGCCCCATTGCGAGCCTTGGGCGAGCATGCCGGCGGGTTTGTACCATATAGAGTATTGGCCTGCGTCGTGTATTAATTGGGCTGCCACGGGTTTGCGCGCAAGCACTTGTTCATCGTAAAAAAACTGAACTGTTGAGTTTTTAAATAATACTTTAGTCGCGCGACGTAAGCGCACCGTTTTGCCTTTAAGAGTCCACCAAACACAACCTTTATTCATCGCGTCCTTAATGCGCTGTTTGGAAAGACCTGAACCCTCGGCTAATAAATCAAGCGCGGTTTGTTCGGGTTTAGTTACGGTGAATTCAAATTTTTGTGGTATTTCAAATGAAGTATCGGTCATTGTATTCATTTTGTAAGTGAGAAAAATTGTGGCAGAAAAGCCAACGATCCATAAGTTAAATTTAACGCTGTCCAATATGGATAGCCAGGTGTACGACGACTATAACCTGACTATTGCACTTCATCCCTCTGAAACTATTGAACGTATGATGGTGCGCATTCTAGCCTTTTGTTACAGGGCTGCGGAAAATTTAACGTTTGCACGCGGACTGTCTTCACCGGAAGATCCTGAGCTTTGGCTAAAACACGATAACGGCACAATTTTGGAGTGGATTGAAGTTGGCCAGCCGTCGCCGGAGCGCTTAAAAAAAGGTGCGAGCCAATCAGCGGCCGTAAAAGTATTTAGTTATGGTCGCGGTTTGGACGTGTGGTGGAAAACCAACGCCGCTGCTATTAATGCTTTACCTAAAGTTGCGATCAATTATTTTAAGGCAGATGAGTTGCAAGCACTTTGCGCGCTTGCTGATAAAACTATGACCCTGAGCGTAACCATTACTGAATCTATTGCCTATATTTCCAACGCTACGGACAATGTCACTGTTACCTTATTGGAAATGGAGTCTGTATAAATGAATATTGTTGAAATTAATTTAGAGAACGCAAAACAATACTTAATAGAAGAATCATTTGTACGACCTGTATTAATTGATTTTTGGGCGGATTGGTGTGCTCCTTGTAAAAATTTAATGCCTATTTTAGAAAAGCTGGCTAATGAATACGCGGGCGCATTTTTACTGGCTAAAGTAAATGCAGATGAAATGAATATGATTTCATCGCAGTTTGGTGTGCGTAGTTTGCCCACAGTGATGTTGATGAAAGATGGTCAACCCATCGATGGTTTCGCCGGTGCTTTGCCGGAGGTGCAAGTGCGTGAATTACTTCAAAAGCATTTGCCAAAACCATGGGAAAAATTTGTAACCGAAGCGCAAACATTTATCATGGCTGGAGATTTTAATTCCGCATTACCTCTGTTGCGTCAAGCATATGAAGATTCAAAACATGAAGCTGGTATTGCATACCTATTAGCGCAATGCCACCTTGAGCTAAATCGAACAGATAATGCTGAGGCAATTTTGGCGACAATTAAAATTGCGGATCAAGATGCGCATTACGAGCAAATTCGTGCACAGGTTGAGCTTAAAAAGCAGGCGGCTAAAACACCGGAGCTCATTGCGCTTGAGGTTGCTCACGCTAATGACCCGGAGAATTTAAATTGTGCCTACCAACTTGCAATTCAATATAATGCCGAACTTGCCTATCGCCCCGCATTGGAATTGTTAATGGGCATTTTACGTAAAGATCGTAATTTCGCTGAAGGTGCTGTAAAAAAGACATTTACGGATATTGTGGCGGCCCTTGGTAAGGGTGATCCATTGGCAATTGAGTTCCAACGTAAATTATTTACGTTGCTTTACTAGTTTTCACAAGTTGTTAAATAGTTATATCCATCAAATGTCGCTAAACTGTATTTTGATGGAGTCTGTATTGTGTTTTGCTGGATACTTGTTGCATGTTTGGTCCAGCGCCAAATTTGCAAAAATGCATTTGGTATGTCCAGTAGTGTTTCGATGAGGATTAAATGAAGTCATCCCGCCAACTAGCGATATTGTTATTACTCAGCTGTATTTTGCATTCCTGTGATAACGGCCGTAAAAATACTGTCGATTCTATTCATTTTCCGGATTTCGTTACCCATAAAGGTAATACATATACTATTACTCAGGGCGCTACTCAGCTGGAGATTGTTGAAAATATTGCGGGTCGCATTAGTTCGCTAAAAATCGATGGCGAAGAATTATTATTGGTTGCAAGCAAAGCGAATAATTCAATCTGGGGTAGTGTGTTTTGGTCAAGCCCTCAAAGTGAATGGGGTTGGCCACCTATTGATGTGTTAGATAGTGCGCCCTACGAAGTAAGTGTTGCCAATAATAGAATTGTTTTTACCAGTAAAATTGATCCAAAAACTGGTTACAGGTTTGTAAAAAGTTACGGTCTGAATTCAGAAAAAAAATGTATCAGTATTCTTTACTCCATTTATAACCACTCAAATGTAGAAAAAAATGTTGCCGCTTGGGAAGTAACTCGTTTTAACCCCAAAGGTATGGCATTTTTTCCTCAAGGCAATACAGAGAGTAACAGTGGAATTTTTTATCCCCTCGCAGTTGAACACATCGGCGAATTTACCTGGGCAAAATATGAGCCTGAATATTTACTTCAAAATCATCATAAGTTAATGACTGATGGTAAAGAGGGATGGGTTGCTTACACCACTGGTGGAAAGTTGCTTGTAAAAGAATTCGCAGATGTGCCCGTTGAATTAATCGTAGCTGGCGAAGGTGAAATAGATTTGTTTGCCAATTTCGAAAAAACATTTTGGGAGATTGCCCAGCAGGGTGTTGTGACCACACTTGCGCCCGGTGAACATCTTGACTGGGAGGTGAGATGGCACACGCGCACTCTACCCGCACAGATTCCGGAAACGCTGGGTAGTGAAGATCTGATAAAGTATGTTCGCGGTGTAATAGACGGAAAAAATTAAATATTAGCGCCGATTTTTTCGTGTTTTTAATCGGCGTATTCTATCGGCTTCTTCTTTTTCCCTGGCTTTAATTTCATCGGCCATTTTTGCATCCATGACTTCTTGTTCGGTCATTTCAGGTGTTTCAAACGTAATTCTGCCCAATAACCCGGCGCGCAATTCGGTAATCAACAGTGAGGATACTTTTTGAATATCCACACCTCCACCCTTGCTTGTACAGCCACGTTGCACACCTATAGCTTCCAATAACTCAATATCGCTCTCAGGTAAGCTTTCCAATTTATAACGGGTTTTGAGCGCATCAGGATAAGCTTTCAATAAATATTCTGCCGCATAAAGCGCAATATCAGCGTAATCAAACACTGTATCTTTTATTGCACCCGTAATGGCCAAGCGATATCCGCACGAAGGTGGTGATAATTTCGGCCACAAAAATCCCGGGGTATCGGTTAACAAAAAACCATTTTCGAGTTTAATTTTTTGTTGCGATTTGGTGATGCCTGCTTCGTTACCGGTTTTTGCGACTACACGGCCCGCAAGCGTATTTATAAGCGTGGATTTTCCAACATTAGGAATTCCCATGATCATAGCGCGAGCAGGGTGAATTGAAGAGTTGCGCTGGGGAGCCAGTGATTCACACACTTGTAAGAGTTGACGAATTTGTTCTGGTTGCTGCTGGCTAACGGGCAACGCTTTCACGCCTTGTGTTTTTTCCAACTCCGCAATCCAAAGCTCAGTAATTATCGGATCGGCCAAATCTGCTTTGTTCAATAATTTAATACAGGGTGTATTGCCGCGAAGTGCAGGAACCAAAGGATTTTCGCTAGAGAAGGGAATACGTGCGTCGAGCATTTCTATAATCACGTCCACATGTGGCATAACTTCCGCAATTTCTTTGCGGGCTTTGTGCATGTGACCGGGGAACCAATTGATGACTGACATAAGTGCTCTGTGATAAGTGTTTGGTGCTGTAGAAATTATTGCAGGAAAATTTCGAAGTTCATCGTCATCTCCGCTACGCGAGGATGACGACTCCCCCTTAACCGGAATAAGGGGATTTAAAGTGAGCTAACTTTTTCCGTTTTATCAAAATGATGTAACAAAATAAAACCTTCTGGGTGCGATTCATCTTCACAAAACGCAATTGATATGGGTGAAATAATTTTCGCGTATTCAGCGTTTTGATAAAGTGCTTGTTGCAAGTCTTGCCAAAGTTTTTTCGGAAATTCGGTAAAAAAATTAAAAGTGAGATAAGTATTTCCTTTCTCGATAAATTCATCTATCTCAGGTGAACGTCCTACAGATCGCACCTGCGTTAAAAATGCGGCGCGATCAAATTCGCTTAGAAATTCTGGCTGAATCTGAATGCTGATGGATTGCATATGCTGTCCAAAGATCTGCTTGTGTTGGGAAAAGTAAATCCTTACAGCGCAGATGTTGTTGAAAATAAATTTCGGCTATTCTAGCGCAACTTTTCTTTATCTTCTTCATTCATTTCTTCTGGTTAATTCTGTGGCGCCATTATTTCGTCCTGTTGCATTGGGTATTTACGCGTTGTTTTGCGTGGTCGGTTTTGTCGGCGCACTTATATTGCCGACGCTGAGCGTGTTTTTGGCGAAGGAAATTGGGGTTCGCCCCTTGTTAGTAGGTATTCCATTTGCGGGAATTGCGCTGGCAAGCATGGCTTACAATCACTTTATAGGGCATTGGTCCGATGGTTTAAACGATCGTAGACCTTTGGTTGCAGCCTGTTGTTTGGTCGGCGGTGTGGTGTGTTTAACCTTGGCGTATTCGCGACACTACTGGGTAGTAGCAAGTCTGGTAATTGTTTTTTTAAGTTTTGCGATGGTATCTTTTTCGCAGATCATGGCCTACAGCCTGGATTACGCCAAACATAATATCCCTGGCGAACAGGTTCCACTGTTTAACGCCATAGTGCGTGCGCAAATTGCCATCGCCTGGGTAGCTGGGCCGCCAGCGGGATTTTTGTTGGTCACTTATAAAGGATTCAGTTTCATGTATATGCTGGCGGCGGCCATATTTGTCGTAACTGCCGTTCTGAGTCTTAAATTATTACCTGGCCTGCAAAAAGAGATAAAAGGCGCTGGCCGGAAGATGCTCATGCAAAACGAGTTGCTTGGCAAGTCGCAAAAACGGGCCTTAACACTCAGCTTGATTGGTTTTTCACTCATGTGGGGAGCCAATAACGCTTACCTCATTAGCTTCCCTTTGCATTTGAAAGACGGTTTGGGGATCAGCACGGAATGGATGGGGTGGGTGATGGGCACGGCGGCCGGTCTGGAAATTCCTTTTATGCTGCTGGCAGGCTATTACGCATCTCGTGTGAATATCATGACCCTGATAAAGTCAGCGGGCATAGCGGCTATGCTGCTCTACCTCGGCGTATATTTCGGCACTGAGCTATGGCAATTTTTCGCTTTACAGATTTTCAACGCCATGTTTATCGGCATACTTGCAGGTTTAGGGGTATCGCTCATTCAAGATTTACTGCCGGGACGCTCCGGCATGGCATCTGGCCTTTACACCAATACAACCCATATGGGAAATCTACTGAGCAGTCTGCTGGTGGGTGTGGTTGCAGATATGTATGGATACCATCAGGTTATTGCGGTCAATTTCATGATTATTCTATTAGCGATAATGGCTTTCAGTCGTGTACATGTTAAAGAGCCGGCGGTCTAATTTGCATTGGCGAATAAATTCGCGTTGGATATTTTTCGCAGCAATTAAGCCAGCTAATTTTTTAGCGCTTCCCTAGAGCAAAAGCGGGGCTACTGTTATACTGCCTGCCCTCAGCGAGAGGCGCTATTCGATAAGCGTCTGCGGCTATGCTCTTTCACATCCTTCCTCTTAATTAATGGTGCTTTATGGAACCCATGTTAACTATTGCTTTGCGCGCAGGCCGTAAAGCAGCTGAATTGATTGAGCGCGCGTTTGAACGTGTCGATTTAATCCCCATCGAAACAAAAAGTCGCAACGATTTTGTGACTGAAGTAGACAAGGCAGCTGAAAAAGAAATTATTTATCATCTCCGTAAAGCCTACCCGGACCACAGTTTCCGCGGTGAAGAGGGCGGATATCAGGAAGGCAAAAACTCTGACTACGAATGGATTATCGATCCCCTAGATGGCACCACCAATTTTATTCACGGTTTGCCGCATTTCTCTGTTTCCATTGCCTGTAAATACAAAGGCCAATTGGAACACGCTGTTGTTATAGACCCGATCAAACGTGAAGAATTTACCGCCAGTCGCGGTCGCGGTGCCATGCTTAATGATCGCCGCATTCGTGTATCGCCTCGCCGTGGATTTGAAGGCGCATTAATAGGAACAGGTATTCCTTTTAGTGGTTACGCGCTTGAGCACATAGTTCCTTATTTGGAGACTGTTAAAGAAATTGCAGGCGAAACATCCGGCATTCGTCGCTGTGGTTCGGCGGCGTTGGATATGGCCTACGTTGCTGCTGGGCGCTTCGATGCGTTTTGGGAAATGAAATTAAACCAGTGGGATATAGCCGCCGGAATTTTGTTGGTTACAGAAGCGGGTGGGTTGGTAAGCGATTTTAATGGTGGTTCCGATTATTTGGAAACCGGTCATATTGTTTGCGGTTCGCCAAAAGTATTTAAACCTGTATTGCAAATTGTTCAAAAAAATCTCGGGCATTTAAAATAAATATTTTTAAATCTCTTAATAAAAAAACGAGGCCAAGTGCCTCGTTTTTTGTTTGAGGTGTGTTTTATTTCTGGTTATTTAGAAATATTAGTGGTGAAGAATAGTAATTTTTTAGGGAATATTTGCTACGTTGATGATCGTCATCCCAGCGTAGGCGGGGATCCAGGTTTTCGCTTTTAGATATAATAAAATCAAGAGCTGGATCCTCGCCTGCGCGAGGATGACGACTGTATGGATGCAGGAGGTAGAGCAACGCAGGAACAGTGCTAACGATTCCCTGTTAAATACTTATGCAACATGTAAAAATTCTTTGAGCCCACGATTATATTTCCTCGTATAAATTGCTCTGAATTTATTTAAAGAAATAATCTATTCAATGTTTCGATCAAACGATTCATATCGACAGGTTTGGTTAGGTATTCAAAAAAACCGGATTTAATACCGCGTTCAATATCGTAAGGCATGGCGTTAGCTGATAGTCCAATGACAGGAATATGTTTTGTAAGCCGATCATTTTGCAAAACATTCATAGCTTCAAAGCCGTCCATGCCGGGTAAGTTTATATCCAGGATAATTAAGTCCGGTTGATCATTGCGTGCTTTATAGATACCGACAAAAGGTTCCTCAGCAATATCCAGGTTCAAGCAATCATGGCGGTTAAAAAATTGCTGTAAAAGACGAATATTGGTTGGGTTATCCTCAATATATAAAACATTTTTTGGTGTACTAAAGGCGAGCTTGGTCGGAACGTAATCGACGGATTTAATAATTTCTTTTTGTTGTTGGTTCCATTCCATCGCCAGCGGGAGGTCAATCCAGAAATGCGTGCCTACACCTTCAGCGCTTTCAAAATTCAATTGACCATTCATCATCTCAACAAGTTGTTTAGTAATAACCAGGCCCACACCGGAACCTTCAATTTTACTAAATTCTGCATTCAAACGATTGAATGGTTGAAAAACTTCTGCCTGGCGATTTACAGGAATACCCTTACCATTGTCGCGTACACCGAGCCTTAGGATTTTTTGGCCAATGACTGCCACGCTAACATCCACATCGCCACCCATATTGTTGTACTTCACCGCATTGCTTAGTAAATTAACCAGCGCTTGTTTGTAGCGCACGTTATCTGCAATAACGTAGTAATTTTCAGTAGAGTTCGCGTTGTGTGAAAGGTTTATACCTTTTGCGTCTGCCTGTGGTTGTACAAGTGTGAATGCTTCGTTGATGATGCGTGAAACCAATACGGGTTCAAGCGAAACGGTCATTTTCCCCGATTCAATTTTAGCAAGGTCAAGCACATCGTTAATCAACTGCAATAAGTGGTCACCGGCTTTGCGAATTTCACGCATGTTCGCGACTTGTTGTGGGGTTAAATTTAAATCGTATTCAAATAATTGTGCGTAGCCCAAAATTGCATTAAGTGGTGTGCGCAATTCGTGACTCATACTGGAAAGAAATTCTGATTTGGCTTGGTTGGCTTTTTCTGCTGCGACTTTAGCCTGAATAACACGCTGTTCCGCAAGTTTAACTTGCGTCATATCCATATTGGCGCCGGACATGCGCGTAGGCTTACCTTCTGAATTAAAACTTGCTCTTCCGCGCCCTCGCACCCAGTGCAATTCTTTATCTTTTCCGATGAGTCGATACTCAATATCAAATGGTCCCCTACCAGCTAAATGATCAGCCAATGCCTGGTCAAATTTAACCAAATCCTGGGGGTGAATATGTTTGCGCCAGACAACTATTTTGTCTTCGCCCATGGTGATTTCATCGTCATTGGCATCGTAGCCAATTAATTCCCAACAACGTCTGGAAAAGTGGAATCCACCGGTATCCGCATACCATTCCCAAATACCGTCATTAGATGACTGGATAATTCGCTCTTGTCGCGACTCTGATTCACGTAAGGCTTCTTCTGCTTGTTTAAGTGCGGTAACGTCAAAACTTACACCCGACATATAGAGCGCACGACCTTCAGCATCGCGTATTGAATCCGCGCGAACCTGTGTCCAAATGTAGTCACCATTTTTCATGCGCACGCGGTAGCTGGTGTTAAATGGCTCACCGGTTCGCAAGTGCTCCAGTAAACTTTCCTGGCTCGCGTCCTGATCATCAGGATGGATAAAACTTAAAATATGATTGGCGTTATTAAGATAAGCTTCGTCATCAGATGTATAACCCAAGCGCTCCCAAAAACCTCCGGACCAATCGATACGTCGTGTTGTTAAATCCCATTCCCATAGACCGTAACCACTACCGCTAAAGATGCGTTGAAAGCGAGCAATAATTTCTCGCAGTGTTGTTACATCTTCAATTTCATGTAATTTGGCGCGAATGCTGACGTCTTGAACCATAATGTGTCACAGAAAAATGGAGGAGTAGGAGTTGTGATTAGGAAGATAAACCAGCCGCATGACAAATGCAAAATCATGCCCCTAAAAACAAAAAAACAGCGCAGAGCGCTGTTTTTTTGTAGATTTTTATTTAATACGACTAGGGAGCCGCGTCCGCTTCACTACCTTCACCTTCTTTCGGGCGCGGCATCAAGTCTTCTTTGGCTATGCCAAGAGCAACAGTTGCATTGGCTGCAATATAAATAGAGGAGTAGGTACCGAAGACAACACCGATCATCATTGCCTTGGAGAAGCCCACCAATATTTCACCACCGAAGAAAAACAATACGGTCATTACCAGGAATACAGTAACGTGCGTCATGATCGAACGGCCAAGCGTTTGTGTCATCGAAATATTTACAATTTCAATGGGATCGACCTTGCGTAATTTACGGAAGTTTTCACGAATACGGTCAAAGATAACGATGGTGTCGTTAATGGAATAACCGATCAGTGCGATGATCGCAGCCAGTACCGTTAAATCAAAATCCCATTGGAAGAAAGAGAAGCAGCCCAGTGTTACCAGTGTTACGTGAATGAGAGATACAATAGCACCCACTGAAAATTTCCACTGGAACTGAATTGCCACATATAAAAATACCAGCGCAAATGCGCAGATGATACCCAGGCCGCCGTTGTTTAATAATTCTTCACCAACTTGAGAGCCGACAGTTTCACTACTGAGAATTTTAATTTGTGAGTCTGTTGCAACTTCAATTTTAGTTTTCAAATAATTGCTGTAAACCGCGCTCAATGGATTGGCAATGGCAACTGTGACCGTACCATCTTTAGCGGGTGTATAAATAACTTTGCCAAAGCGTTCCGCGTTGAAAATATTGGAGGCCGTCAATTGCTCTTCGGTTGCATTGGCAATAACCAAAGTTTCAGCGAAACCTTCCAAATCACGTGGGGGGTTGCCAACACTTTTTAATTCAACGCCATTGCCGAGCTTGGTGATTTCGGCAGCGATCTGATCGCGCCCCTTTGCTTTTAATTCGTCCTGGGTCCGAATCATGACGTCATTAGCTTCACCAAACACTACTGCAACAGGTGCACGTAAATGTTCTTCTTCCAATACTTTGTGAATTTTTGGAATGTCGGCTGGTTTGTTTAACAACAATTCAAGTTGTGTACCGCCGGTAAAATCCAAGCCTAAATTGAAGCCATGGTATCCAATGGAAAATACCGCAATGATGGTGAGAAGAATGGAGAAACCCGACGTATATTTGCGGATTCCCATAAAGTTAATTGTTTTTAATTCGTAAGCCATGCTTGAGCGCTCCCCTTAAACTGAAACGTGTTGTAAGTTTTTGCGTCTACCGTAGGTCAAGTTAGCCAATGCGCGGCTAATCATGATTGAAGTAAACATGGAGGTCACAAGACCAATACATAAAGTGATGGCAAAACCTTTAACTGCGCCTGTACCTATCGCAAACAAAATCACACCCATAATGAATGTCGTAACGTTAGCGTCGAGAATGGTTATAAATGCGCGTTCGTAACCAATATTAATGGCCTGCTGTGGTGAGACACCATTTCTAAGTTCTTCTCGAATCCGTGAATAGATAAGAACGTTAGCATCTACCGCAATACCTAAGGTCAACACTATACCTGCGATACCTGGCAGTGTGAGTGTTGCGCCAAACAGCGATAATATCGTAAGCAACATAAACAGGTTTACTGTGAGAGCTACGTTCGCGAAAAAACCGAACACGCGGTAGACAGCGAACATAAAGATAGAAACAACGGCTAAGCCCCACAAACAGGAAGTAACACCTTTCTTAATATTTTCTTTACCGAGAGATGGACCAATGGTGCGTTCTTCTACGAAATGCATTGGCGCTGCAAGCGCACCCGCACGTAACAGAAGCGCAAGTTCAGACGCTTCACCCGGTGCATCTAAACCGGTAATGCGGAACGAATAACCCAGTGCAGATTGCACCGTAGCCAGGCTGATAATTTTGCGTTCAATATATTGCGTATTTTTTTCAATTTGTTCGCCTTTTTCGTTGGTGACAAATTCAGTGTGGTTTTTGTATTCGATAAACAAAATACCCATCTTGCGACCAATACTATTTTTGGTGGCATGATTCATTTTCACGCCGCCAACACTGTCCAGGGTAATATTTACTTGCTGTCCACTGGTTTCCGAATCATACCCACTGCGTGCATCTGAAACCTGGTCACCAGTAACGATAATTTGTTTTTCCAGCCAGGCCGGGCCACGTAATCTTTGTTCATTGTCATTGCGCCAATTGAATTGCTCTTTGCTGGAAATCATTGCGTCAGGCAAAGCTTCCATATGGAATTCAAGGTTGGCGGTTTTACCGATCACGCGTTTTGCTTCAGCAGGATCTTGCACGCCAGCGAGTTCAACAATAATGCGGTTGCGACCTTGTTTTTGTACGATAGGTTCAGATACACCGAGTTCGTTCACGCGGTTGCGCAACGTTTGCAAGTTTTGACTGATTGCATAGTCTTCAATTTCTTTCACAGCAGCTTCACTCAGCGTGGCAGTGAAAGAAAATTCATCGGGATTAGTATCGCTGTCTGGTTTTGCAAACAAATATTGTTGCGATGATTTACGCAATTCGCTCATTGCCTGATCGCGAGATTCAGCCGTTTTGAAGCGGGCAACAATAACGTTGTTCGCTGTGTTATTAATTGAGGAATAGCGAATTTTTTCTTTACGTAATTTTTCTTTGAAATCATCAGCAGTAATCGTTTGGCGTTTTTCAACGGCAGATGCTGTATCAACTTCCAATAAAAAATGCACACCGCCGGCCAAGTCCAAACCTAACTTCATAGGTACCGCACCCAGGTTGCTTAACCATTTTGGTGTGGTGGATGCACGATTAAGCGCAACAATGTAATCGTCGCCCAGGCTTTGCTGAATGCGTCGGCGAGCGGTCGGTTGGTCTTCATCTTTGTGCAGGCGAATGAGCGCAGATTTGCCATTTGCTTCAGCGCCGAAATAATCGATCTTCACATCTTTAAGTGTTGCCTCAACCTTGGACAACACCGCTGCATCAATAACAGTTCCACTTGAGCTGCCGGATATTTGTACAGCTGGGTCGGGAATATAGAAGTTTGGCACTGCATAGAGTAGCGACAAAATAGTCGAGATCAGTAGCAGGATATATTTCCAAAGCGGGTAGCGGTTTAACATAAAAATTCCCGTGACAAATGATAAAACTTTTGACCGTTCGACCGGCGTTTATAGTGAGTATTGCCTGATCGAATCACTTTTATAACTGTGGCAGGTGGCGACAGATGAAAGCGCCGGATTATACCGATTTAACCAGCCACAACAATGCATTCCGCGTGGCTTTGATTCACGATCGAACTATTGTTGGGGCGCTTCCGGTACTTCCAAGCCTTGGCGGCCGTAAAAGTCAGTTAAAAATGCGCTAAATGTGCCTTCGCTCAAGGCTTTGCGCATGGCTGCCATCAGGTTTTGGTAGAAGCGAAGATTGTGGATGGTGTTGAGTTGTGCCCCAAGCATTTCGTTGCACTTATCCAAATGATGCAAATAGCTGCGGCTAAAGTTCTTGCAGGTATAGCAGTCGCAATTGGCGTCCAGAGGCGCCGTGTCATTGCGATATTTTGCGTTGCGCAGCTTCAAAACGCCTTCGGTTACAAAAATATGGCTGTTACGGGCGTTGCGTGTGGGCATAACGCAGTCGAACATATCTATACCGCGACGCACTGCTTCCACCAGATCCTCAGGCTTACCCACACCCATTAGGTAACGTGGTTTGTCATTTGGCATTTGCGGAGGTAAGTGATCAAGGATGCGCAACATGTCTTCTTTAGGCTCGCCCACTGAGAGTCCGCCGATAGCGTAGCCGTCAAAGCCTATATCAGTGAGGCCGTTTAGGGATTCGCTGCGCAAATGTTCGTACATGCCGCCCTGGACTATGCCAAATAGTGCCGATGGATTGCCTTCGTGAGCTGCTTTGGAACGGCTGGCCCAGCGTTTGGATAATTCCATAGAATCGCGCGCTTGCTTTTCGGTGGCAGGGTAGGGTGTGCATTCATCGAAAATCATCACTATGTCTGAACCCAGGTCCCGCTGGACTTGCATAGAGGTTTCAGGGTCCAAAAATACTTTGCTGCCATTAATAGGTGATTTAAAAGTAACTCCTTCTTCGGTGATTTTGCGCATCTTGCCCAAGCTGAAAACCTGGAAACCGCCAGAGTCTGTAAGGATGGGCCCCTTCCACTGCATAAAGTCGTGCAGAGTTCCTGTGTTAGAGGGACCATGGGCTTTAACGACTTCAGTGCCAGGGCGCAACATGAGGTGAAAGGTGTTGCCCAAAATAATTTGCGCACCTATTTCTTCGATATCTTTAGGCGTCATACCTTTGACCGTACCGTAGGTTCCCACGGGCATAAACGCAGGTGTCTCGACAACGCCACGTGGGAAGATCATGCGTCCACGACGTGCGCGGCCAGTTTGGCCATTCGGATTATCGAGTTCAAATTTCATGAAGCATTGATTGCTTTTATCGGAAGTGGTCACGGCACGGTCTCTCAGATGGTCTTTGTTTTGTGAATCTTGTAGGCAAATCTATTTAGTAGGGAGTCGTCATCCCCGCTACGCGAGGATGACGAATTCCTACTATGGAATTTCAGCTATGGCATCAGGATTCCTGGTCACAAACATGGCATCGCCGTAGCTAAAAAAACGGTACTGATTAGCGACGGCTTCGGCATAGGCGTTCATCGTATGTTTGTAACCGGCAAACGCTGACACCAACATCAGTAATGTGGACTCCGGCAAATGGAAATTGGTTACCAAAGCATCCACCACTTGGAATTGATAGCTCGGGAAAATAAAGATTTCGGTTTCGCCTTGATAAGGGTGGATTTCGCCTTTTTGGATTGGATCATTGAACCCTTGAGCGGCCGATTCCAGGCAGCGAACGCTGGTAGTTCCCACGGCGATAACGCGTTTTCCAGCGGCTTTGGTTTTCCTCACCAGATCGCAAACCTCAGCGGATAAATCCATAACTTCGGAATGCATGTGGTGTTCGGTAATGTTATCCGCCCGCACTGGCTGAAAGGTTCCAGCTCCCACATGCAAGGTGACGAAAGCTATTTGAACGTCTTTCGCCCGAAGTTGTTCGAGCATGAGTTCATCAAAATGCAGGCCAGCGGTGGGTGCGGCTACAGCGCCCTGTTTTTGGCTATAGACAGTCTGGTAACGTTCGCGATCACTTACGCCATCCTCTCGGTCTATATAAGGAGGCAGCGGCATATGACCTATGCGATCCAATACCGACAGCGCGTTTTCCTCGCTCTGAAATTCCCATTCAAAGAGTGTGTCGTGGCGAGCTGCCATCCGCA
This sequence comes from uncultured Gammaproteobacteria bacterium, assembly GCA_966096785.1. Classification (GTDB taxonomy): domain Bacteria; phylum Pseudomonadota; class Gammaproteobacteria; order Pseudomonadales; family Cellvibrionaceae; genus Cellvibrio. The sequence goes on from CBHTVU010000068.1 coordinate 14,697, forward strand.
GGCGTGTGCCGTCTTGCAAAATAACAATTGAATCAGGTCGCGGTGCCTTGCTGGCACGAGTATGGGCAAGTACGCGATGGGTATCTAGCACACGCTCTACCAAAATCTCCACCTGACCACCAGACTCCTTTTGACCAAATATCCGCGCGGGTATAACCCGGGTGTCATTGAAAACCATCAAGTCGCCAGGGTTCACTAAATCCAATAACGCGGGAAATTGGAGATGCGCCAAAGCGCCTGTTGCGCCGTCCAGACACAGTAAACGGCTACCGCGGCGCTCGGCGGTGGGTGCGCGAGCAATAAGCGAATCGGGTAAGTCGTAATAGAAATCCTGGCGGCGCATAAACAGTAATCGGTGGTGAATTAAAGGGCGGCAAGGGTATACCAAAAGCCTCTTTTTGAAAACGCCGAACGCTCGTATTTACACTTTTTCCGCGGGATAACGCGTAAAAATAAAGGCCTAAAAGTACTGTGTAAAAATTTTAATGCTGGATTTTTAAGTGGTAGTAATTCGCTAAACCCCACAGGTTTTTCCAGAATAATAATCGGCTAATTAAAGCGTTGTATCACATTCCATAGGAGTAAAAATTTGATTGTTGTGAAAGGCAAATTTTAATATTTTTTCTAAAATTTTTTATTAAATTAAAATTACAGAATTATTATTAATGGTTAGGTGCCGCACATACGTAAAAGAGTCTCGTTATTAATATGAATAACGAGAATTGCGAATATTTTTCTACAAGAAATTTATTCCAATAGATGATTTTAAAGCTTAAGTATTTTTAAAATCATCTGAAGGAGCTATAACGCGACAGTTCATATTAAAAATTTTCTTGGCTGATAATGTTAGTTTTAGACAAGAAAATTTAATAAGATCTGTTTTGTCATAAGCTACACACACAAAATTGATGCTAAAAAAGCACAATTACTGATAGGAGTTTTATCATGCTTAAACAAAAAATTTACATGACTACCTTTTGTGCAGCGCTTGCAGGTTTCAGCTTGGCACCAGCAGCTTTTGCGGAAGTAGATGAATACGCTGGTTTCACCTTTGGTCTCGATTACGGGCAAACTGAAGCGAAAAAATATTGTGACCACATCACCAATTGCGACGATACCGATAAAGGTCCACGTGTAGAAATTGGTTATGACTTCAACAAAAATTGGGGCGTAGAATTAGGTTACACCAGCTTTGGTACCAATTTCGATGTTGACTCAGACGAAGGCTCACTCAGTGTTGAACAAAAAGCAAACGCAATTACCTTGAGTGCAATTGGTACAGTTCCAATTAACGATTGGTTTGGCGTATTCGGTCGTTTAGGTTATGCACGTTACGACACCAACAACAAAGGTTCTATCGACGGCGTTCGAGTTAAAGACGAAAACGGTAATACAGGTTATTGGGGTGCTGGCGTTAAATTTACTCTGAATGAGCAATTTGCACTTCGCGTTGAATACCAAAACTATCGTGACCTCTCTAATCAATTAGGCCACAAAGATGATGTTCAAGGTTTATTTGCAGGTGGTGTGTACCGCTTCTAACAGTAAACTTGATATTGCATCGACATAACCCGTGAATCTTCACGGGTTATTTTTTTGTAGTTTGTTTGTTAAGATTTAGGTTTTGTTACGAACTTTTTCTCTTGTTATTCATTAAAGGGAAGTCTATTTTTTTGAATGTTATTTCTTAATCAATTTTAAAGGAGTACGAGTAAATGCTTTGCCTATTGAAAATTCTAAAGCTTGATAAGTTTCAGATTGCTCACGGCTTTGTGCTTACAATTGTTATAGGTTTGGTGGGCTGCGGACTTCATGGTCACGGTTCCTGGGATATGAAAGAGCTACTCGATAATGAAAGTGTCCAAATTCTGGACGTTGATTTCAAGGCTGGTAGCAAGACACCAAGACATTATCATCGCGAGGCTTTGATTTATGCATTGAGTGATGCTCAGGTAAGAATTACGGGTTCGGATGATAAACCTGTCGATCTTTCCCTGCATGCGAATCAGGTTCTATGGCGAAATGCCGAAATGCGTACTCTAGAAAATATTGGAGCAACTGATCTTCACGTTTTGAATTTTGATTTGAAAGAACCAAGCAAAGAGAAGAAAGCTATTGCTGCTGGTGATGATCCATTGAAGGTAGCACCAGATACATATATTCAGCTACTTGATAATCATCGCGTACGAGTTTTGGAAGCGACTGTGAAATCAGGTACTCAAATACCTATGCATACACATCCTGATTCAATATTGTATTTTCTCAATGATGCACGCATAAAATATATTTTCCCCGACGGAAAAATAAATGAGATTGATCAAAAGAAAGGAAGTGCCCTATGGGTGCCAGCCCGATCACATGCATTGGGAGTTCTGGGAGAAACAACGGTAAAATTTCTTGTGGTCGAAATGAAACCTGCCTCCTGATAATTCAACCATTAGTTAATTTAATCTCGTATTTCCTTAAGGTTTTTGGAGCACAGCTCCCATATAACTATTTATTTCGTGTTGCACAAACTGCGATCAACATAAGTTTTCTTTCCATTTTTGTTGATGTAATAACAGCCGCCTTTCGGTCCCGTGATGTATATATGTGGGGATTTTGGTATGTAAGTGTTTTCAGCTAAGCTGTACGACGGCTTGGCTAAATTAAACAAGGCAATGGTAACTACAAACACAACGCTTGAAAATTTCATATTAGTCAACAGCTCAAAAATTTCACCAGTGCATGCTCATTTCCAAGCTGGAGCTTGGAAATGAGCGAATGTATAATTTTTCTCACAACTTAGAAAAGACGCTCAATCTCTAGATATTGATCCACAATGAAAATTTCTTCAAATGGATGATTTATATTCATGCGCGCATAGATTTCTCTATAGGTGTCGATATTCGCAGACCAATATGTGTTAATTAAAATTAACCAGCATGGAGTTTTATTTATGATGTCTCTCATTTTTCTTGTTTTATCGAGAATTCGATCTCTAAGCAACTCTGACGCTTGTTGGATTGAAAATTTTTGCGAAGTAGAATGAAACTGCACCACTCGTTCAGCAGAAGGCCCTCGGAGCTTGTAATGTATTGAAACTCTAT
>CBHTVU010000069.1:0-17767 GCA_966096785.1 uncultured Gammaproteobacteria bacterium
GCAGTTGATGCAGTTGATGCAGTTGATGCAGTTGATGCAGTTGATGCAGTTGATGATCTCATTTGCAATGCGGGTTTGACAACTTGCTCATGCATAACTTCCATACAATTTGCATCGGGAAGTGCTTCATAATAAGAAAAGCCATCCGTTGTAGTATTGCCATAAATATCCAGCTCTACAACTTTGTTACCAATTTGCCCCGCCTTCACGCGCCAGAAACCGTAAAAAAATCCGATATGAATAATAACAACAACTACTATACCCAACCTCAAACGACTTTTTTTACTCATAACGCTGTAAGAAGACATGCAAATAAATCTCTAAAAATAAAGCTTGGATAAATATAATAAAAATTAATGTTTTCTACGTGCAGACGCGATATTGGGCAGCTGGTTTAACTTCGTGAGTATGCGACTCAACTCATCGAAACTGCGAATTTCTGCAGTTACATGCATGTCTACAGTGTTCTTGCGTTTATCTGATAAAGTTTGCAACGCACTGATATTGATACGCTCGTTATCCAATAGCGTCGTAATATCACGCAGCAATCCGTAGCGGTCATAGGCTTCGATAACTATATCCACGGAGTAAGAACTTTGCGGAGTATTGCCCCATTCTACTTTAATAATGCGCTGCGGTTCGTCCGTTTGCAGTTGCAATATATTACTGCAATCCTGACGATGAATCGAAACGCCTTTACCTAAGGTTATGTAACCGGTAATTGCATCACCTGGAACGGGGTTACAACAATTTGCGATTTGCGTGAGCAAATTACCAACGCCTTCAATATAAAAATCCGAATCTTTTTTCTTGCTGGGCGATTTTGCCTTGAACGGAATAAGTGGTTGCTGTGGGTCCGCTTCATCCAATTGTTTTTGCGCAGCATTTAAAACCTGACCGACACCTATATCGCTTGCACCAACAGCGCAATACAAATCGTCGAGCGAATTAAAACGCAACTTTTTGGCAAGACTTTCGAAATCCAGATCCAATAATGCCAGGCGACGAAATTCGCGGTCTAATAATGTTTGACCTTCCGCAATATTTTGATCGCGTGCCTGTTGTTTAAACCAATGCTGGATTTTTGCACGTGCACGTGCGGTGTTCACATAACCCAATGCAGGGTTTAACCAATCGCGGCTCGGTGCTTCACGCTTGCCAGTGAGAATTTCAACCTGGTCTGCATTATTTAATTGATAGTTAAGCGGCACTATGCGGTTATTCACTTTTGCACCGCGGCAATGGTGTCCTACATCCGTATGAATGCGATACGCGAAATCTAATGGCGTTGCAGTGCGTGGCAAATCCACTACGTGACCGTCTGGTGTAAACACATAGAGACGGTCCTGATCAACCGCACGCAAATCGTCCTGTAGTTGTGCTGAATCGCCGCCGAGTTCTTCGTGCCATTCGAGTACCTGCCGCAACCAGGCAATTTTTTGCTCATAACTGTCTTGTGCAGCATCTGTATCCGTGCCCTTATAACGCCAGTGCGCGCAGACACCGAGTTCGGATTCTTCGTGCATTTCAAAGGTGCGGATTTGTACTTCTAGCACTTTGTTATCCGGCCCCCACACAGCGGTGTGCAGTGAGCGATAGCCATTCTCTTTTGGCGAAGCTATATAGTCATCAAATTCGTGAGGAATGTTCCGCCACAAACTGTGCACAATACCGAGCACTGCGTAACAGTCGCGCACCGTAGGAACAAGCACACGCACTGCGCGAATATCGTAGACCTGAGAGAAAGGAATGTCCTTGCGCTTCATTTTGCGCCAGATACTGTAGATATGTTTGGCGCGACCCGATACTTCACCGTCGATTTTTGCGCCTTGCAGTTCGCCGCGGATCAAACTCAACATATTGTCGATATATTCCTGGCGAGCAAGACGGCGCTCATCCAGAAGACTGGCAATCTGCTTGTATTCTTCAGGCTCAAGATAACGGAAAGATAAATCTTCAAGCTCCCACTTGATATGACCTATACCAAGCCGGTGAGCAAGAGGAGCATAGATATCGGAAACTTCGCGGGCTACCTGACGCCGCCGCTGGGCATTCGCTGTTTTTACAGCACGTATAGCACAGGTTCGCTCTGCCAGTTTGATAAGTGCAACTCGTACATCATCAACCATTGCCACGAGCATTTTACGGATTTTTTCAGCTTGAACTTCCGCCTGGTTGCCAAGTACGCGATCTTCATTTTCATTGCGCTGGTAACTGATTGCCGCCATGCGCAACACACCTTTTACGAGCTTGGCAACTGTGTCACCGAAACCCGTTTGCACTTCAGAAAGTGTGATTTTATTTTCGCGCACCGCACGATACAAAATAGCCGCAACCAGAGCATCCTGGTCCAATTGCAAATCGGCGAGGATCTCCGCCATCTCCAAACCAATACGAAAGCAACTAAAATCCTCACCCCAGTTATGGTCGTCTTCTGTGTGTATATCCACTAGCGATAGACTAACTTGCGCGGCTCGAATTAACTCAGTTCGGCTGGCTTCGGTCTGGGCATGATGACTATTGAGGCGATCAATCCAGGCCTCAATATCTACCTGGCCGTCGGCGGCCATAGGGTGATCCTGGCGAACTTTAACCATCTATTCGCTCCACGCTATTATTGTTTGGCGATGACAACATTTGGCCACTGCATTCCTGACAAATGATTGAAGGTAAAAACCTTAACGAAGAGTAAATAGCGCCATAGATTCTATATGCGCCGTGTGGGGAAACATGTCCAGCACCCCCACCGAGTCTAGCTGATAACCTGCAGAAAGCAGTACTTTGGCATCGCGCGCGAGGGTTGCCGGATTGCAGCTAACGTAGACAATCCGGGAGGGTGAAAGTTGCGACAGTTTGTCGACGATTTCCTTAGCTCCATCACGTGGAGGATCGAGCAATATCGCGTCCACTTTGCCACAGGTCTGTTTAAGCCTGTGCTCACTCAACGTCAGCAGGTTCGCTGCTAAAAATTGCACATTGTTAATACCCAATTTTTTTGCATTTTCGCGACCGCGCTCTACCATAGACTCCACAGCTTCGATTCCAATGACCTCTGCACATTCGCGCGCAAGTGGTAAGGTGAAATTACCAATGCCGCAAAATAAATCCAAAACCCTCTCACTACCTTTAAGCGCAAGCAATTGAATAGCTTGCTTCACCATTTGAGTATTTACAGAGGGATTTACCTGGATAAAATCGGACGGGTGGAAGTCCATATCCAGCTCAAAATCGGCAAGCGAATAAACCAAACGGGGGTCGACATCTTTACCCTGCAAGTCTTGTAGCTGATTACCTTCCCGAGCTTGTAACCAAATATCTAGATTCAGATTCTCTGCCAGCGTTTTAAGGCTTCCCAGATCGGCTTCGTCTAACACCTGCGGATGGCGAACAACGACTGCCGTTTTGGTTTCGGTGCTGATCAACTCTATATGAGTAACCGCCTCAGTCGCGCGCAATTCTGTAAGCCACTGCTTTAACGGAGCAAGCAGTTGGTTAAGCTCAGGAACAAGGACGCTACAAAGGTCAACTTGTATCAGCTGCCGGCTGTTACGTTTGCGAAAGCCCAGGGTCACCTGTCCATGATCATAGTTAACTCCAAGCCTTGCACAACGGCGGTAGCCAGTACCAGTAGAGACTATTGGTGTCAGTATATGCTTGGGTTTTGCACCACCCCATAACTCCAATTGCTGTAAAACAGCTGCCTGTTTAAAGGCAATTTGTTGTTCCGGCTGCAGGTGTTGTAACTGACAACCACCGCACTCAGCATAATGGGCACAAGCGGCTTGCACCCGCTCCGGTGAAGTAGTGAGCAATTTGTCTACGCGAGCTTCAGCGTAACGAGCATGATCACGGACTAGACGAGCACTGATCCGTTCACCTGTGAGCGCCCCATCTACAAACAGGGTCTTGCCGTTCCATTGGGAAATCCCACGACCATCGTGACTCATGCGGTCAATCATGAACTCACCAAGACGCATATCATCCATGGGCTGAGGTTTTTTTTCGGAACGCGGGCGATTTAAACGTGGGCTATCGTCAGCCTCAAACGCAAATGGCTTGTCGGCCGATTTATGGGTGCGCGGCTTTTGACCTAATTTACCCGGCTGTTGGGATGGCGGCTTTTTAGAGCCGCCATTATTTTTGGAGCCATTGCGATTGGACATTCAACATCTCTTTACAGAAAACATAGCCTCAAACATGGGGCGTTAGTTACTACTGACTTAATTGTGCATCCATCCACTCAGCGCGTTTACGTTGCCAGCTGATCAATTCGTTGACTTCTGCATCGTAAGAACCGACACCTCCATGAGTTCCATGCTGAACCCATGAAGCTACGTCATTAATTGACCATATCTGGTAATTTTTCTTTTGCTGATCATCTAACCAAGTCGCACGCGCTTGCGCATATTGGAAAATATATTCGATCTTTCCCTGATCCTTTAATTCTTTCCAGCGCGCTTTTACTTTTGCTTCAAATGCAGGATCTTGGAAAAACCGCATAAACCAAGTCGCGTAACGAATATGCCATCCGGCAAAGTTACTCGCGTTGTTATAACCCGCGTTACCCATTGCCAAATCGAAATCCCAAATCGGCCCAAAAAATATTTTTCCATTGCGTTTTTTGTACAAGTAAAAACTTGCAGAAGCGCCATCCACATTTCTAAATAATTCATTTTCGATGTAATAATTCACTACTGAATCCACATCAAAATAAGCTGCATAACCTACATTCGCATCTGTAAAATTTGTGCCAAACAAAGCGGCTTCAGCATTAGCGTAGTAGGTCTGGATATAATTTTTTTGGTTTACCCAAAGTGGATCGTGCAAGCTTTCCGGGTTCGATAAACATGCTGGGTCCATTCCGTGCAAAGAGTCCAAACAAAAATCAACATTACGTGATGTGTTAACACCGTTTTGACATACTGAGTCGTAATTATTGTTAATGCAGTAATTTACGTGATGGCGGAAATCTACTTCCATTAAATAACCGCCAGAAATTTTATCGCTACCTGTATCACTCACTTTTAACTCATCGATATTAACTCGATCTTTATCAATACGAATGTGCTCCACCAATTGATACACACCCTGATATACATCGTTAAGCTTTAGCTCGACATATTGAGCTCTCGGAGTCCATTCGAAACCGAGATTGCGACTAAACATAAACGCCACATCATTTCGAACCATAGTTTTGTCTGCATAGTTCGCAAGCAACACCCAATTTTTACCCTTAGGCATTCCGAGCAATGAAGTCGATGTGGTAAGTTTCAATCGGTAAGGTTTTTTTGGCCAATCCCAAGTGGAATTACCGCGACCGCGAACTTCGAGTGTTCCGGAAGAATCAGTCACACCCGAAGATGAAAGCGTGAAGCTGCCAGTAACGTATATTTCTCTCGATGTAATGGCCACCGAATTATCAGTCTTTAAATCCAACACTGGTAAGGATTCTACAGTGCCTGTCGGTAAATCTGAGGGCACGCTGCTCGAACTTCTTGGGCACGCAAATGAATGTGCAGCGCAATATGCATCGCTCCAGGTGCTCCAAGGGCAATCCGGCCAGCTATTACCTTGTGGGCAAGACAATGACGAACTGGAATTTGAACTTGAAATTAATGAGGCCGATGTACCAGGACTACTCGATGATAAGCTGACACTAGCAAATGAAGAGCTTGAAGTTACGGAACCTTTAAAATCACCCCCACCGCCACACGCCTGTAACAATAAAATCGAGATGACCAATAGAAAATGTTTAATCGACATAAGACTCTCCTGATTAATTATTTTAAAAATATCCTGCACTCATTAACATCAAAAAACACTAAACCCTTATTCATTAAATAGACCCGATGACAAATACCTGTCACCGCGATCACAAATTATCGCCACAATAATTGCGTTTTCTACTTGTTGACTTAAACGTAATGCGGCGGCAACTGCACCACCCGAAGATACGCCGCAAAAAATTCCTTCTTTTCGCGCAAGTTCGCGCATAGTGTCTTCAGCTTCTTGCTGAGACATACCGACGATTTCATCCACACGACTTTTATCGTAAATTCTGGGCAAGTATGCTTCCGGCCAGCGGCGAATGCCTGGAATGCTGGCGCCTTCATCTGGTTGAAGTCCTATTATTTTAATCTCGGGATTTTTTTCTTTTAAATAACGCGAAGTTCCCATGATGGTACCTGTGGTCCCCATGGAACTTATGAAGTGAGTTATAAGCCCGCCGGTTTGTTGCCAAATTTCGGGGCCAGTGGTTCGGTAGTGCGCAAGCGGATTATCGCCATTACCAAATTGATCCAATACCTTGCCTTTTCCTTCGGCTTGCATTTTCAACGCCAAATCCCGCGCGCCTTCCATACCCTGCTCTTTCGTAACCAGAATCAAGTGCGCACCATAGGCAGTCATTGCAGCCTTGCGCTCTGCCGTGCTGTTGTCCGGCATAATTAAAATCATTTTATAGCCTTTAATGGCGGCTGCCATGGCAAGCGCTATTCCGGTATTCCCGCTCGTGGCTTCGATCAATGTATCGCCAGGGTTGATATCACCGCGCAGTTCCGCCTGCTGAATCATCGACATAGCCGGGCGATCTTTTACAGAACCAGCAGGATTATTGCCTTCCAATTTCACCAGAATGGTATTGCTGGTTGCACCTGGTAAACGCTGTAAGCGTACCAGCGGTGTATTGCCAACAAATGCTTCAATGGTGGGAAAATGCATAAAAAAATTCTCGATTGTACAGGGCTACAAAGGGCGGCTATTCTAACGCTCAATGAGTTGGGCAGCATCATTTATTCACGGATTGTTGCCTCTAGCCTGCGTAAACGTAATTTTGCAATGCATGTTTGGGCACACCGCAAGGTGTTTAACAAGAATCTTAAAGCCCAATGCGTAACCTCAAGGATCAAATTCATGTCCAGCGCCTCAAAAAGTTTTAAACATAATGTGTGGCAAATGATTTTTGCGCCAGCTTTCTCTGTCACCCTTTTACTTTCAGTGTCCCTGGTTTCTTTTTGCCTTTACGAACTTTCCAAGTTTGTTGATATGCGCGGAACCGCCATGACCCGTAAAACGGCACATCTTATTTATCCGTCCATTCTTAAAGATGACAGAGTCATGTTACAAGCGCTCCTGGATGGCTCCCTGGAAGATCCTTACATACGCGCATTACATGTACATCTGGATAACGGAGAATCTTTTCACAGCGGTCCGGAATTTTTACCTATCAGTGATTCGGGTTTAGCACCTAACAGGCTCGTTCCTGTTCGCCATGAGACTCGTCGGACGATTTTATTTTCACATCCCGTGGTGAGCAAAAACGGAACAAATCCATTGGGCTGGATTGAAGTTGAAATGATGTCTTCACCCTATATGGTTATTCACTACCAAACGATTTTAATAACAGTAGTTATTTCTCTCGGATGCTTATTGATGGCAGGGCTTTTAGCCACGCGTTTATATAAAAATATTACTGAGCCACTGAATCATATTAAAGAAGTGATCAATCATCTCGCACAAGGCAAATTACAAACGCGCGTTAATCCACAAAAAAGCCGTGAGTTTGTCTATCTAGCCAATGCAATCAATGATATGGCTGAATCCCTGGAAATAGCACAACATGATTTGCAAAAGCATATCGACCAATCCACTCAAGATTTAATTGAAACAATGGAAACCATTGAAATTAAAAATATTGAATTGGATATCGCACGCAAAGAAGCGATTGAAGCCAGCCGAATAAAATCCGAATTTTTGGCTAACACCAGTCACGAAATTCGCACACCTTTAAACGGCATTTTAGGTTTTATTGGCCTTGTATTAAAAACGGATATTGACGAACAACAAGCAGAGTATTTACACACCATCCGCGATTCTGCCCAAGGTCTGTTAACAGTAATTAACGGCATTCTCGATTTCTCCAAAATTGAAGCGGGAAAATTAACCTTGGAATACGCGCCCTTGCCGCTACGTCAAACGGTTGATGAAGCACTTAATATTCTCGCCCCCGATGCTCATGAAAAAAATATTCAACTGATTGCACAAATGGCACCCGAAATTCCAACCCAACTTTTGGGTGATTCGTTACGGTTTAAACAAGTGCTCTCCAACCTTGTAAGCAACGCTATAAAATTTAGTGACCACGGCAATATTATTGTTCGTGTGGCCGCTATAGCCCGGCAGGAAACTCATCTCATGCTGAAGATAAGTGTCAGCGACCAAGGCAGGGGTTTAACCATTGCGCAGCAAAACGATTTATTCAAACCATTTTCTCAAACGGATTCATCAACCTCACGAGAACAAGGTGGAACAGGTTTGGGCTTAGCTATTTGTAAAGGTTTAGTAGAACGTATGAGCGGGGAAATTGGTGTTGAAAGCCAGCTCGAACAAGGCTCTATATTTTGGTTTACCGCACGGCTTGGCATTGATAAAAAAAATCTTCCTGAAGATCTTCCGCCTAATCTAAAACCTTATCGCGCACTTATATGCAGTAGCAATCCGGCATCACTTGAGCAGCTACAATCACTCTTGAATGAATGGCATATGCGACACGATGTAATCACAGAGTTACACGAAATTTTTCCCGCCATTAAACTCGCGCGCAAAACGAACCCAATAAATGTTTTGTTATTGGACATTGCTGCCGATGAACGAAAGGTACAGCCTGCATTGCTCAATAATATTAGCGAACAACTGGTAACTGAATTTGATTGTAAAGTCATAGTATGCTGTACCGCAGCGCACCAGCGATTGTTACGAAGTGATGGAAATAATGCGAATACCCATTTCATTAATAAACCGATTAACTACAACAGCCTACTCAAGACATTGTGTACCAATCTTGATGTTAATCTGGCCGAAGCCAGCTTAACAAATTCTGCTGAAAGCGCCGTCGAAAATCCTACTACAAGTGTATTACTGGTTGATGATAACCCGGCTAATTTACAATTAGCATCCGAATTATTACGCGGATTAAATACACTTGTAGTGCAAGCAAGCAACGGCCTGCAAGCAATAGATGCCTGTAAGACGCAGCAATTTGACGTTATTTTTATGGACATACAAATGCCTGGCATGGACGGGTTTCAAACAACAAGACAAATTCGCGAGCTGGAAAAAGATTCTCATAGAACACCCATCATTGCATTAACTGCCCATTCACTGACGGAACAGAAAGCCGAATTACTAATTTCAGGAATGGATGACTGTATCAGCAAACCGGTCAGCGAAAGTCAACTGGCGCATATTATCAATCGCTGGACATCTCTAAGCGGAAAAAAAGAAGTGGTGGCCGCGCCGGAACCGACGGTAGAAAAAGAGAATTTTTCTTCACGTGAACATAACAGCGACATCAATGCGTCTGTCGATATTAACCTTTGTTTGAAACTCGCGAATAACAAACCTTTACTCGCACGCGACATGTTGAAAATGATGCTCGATGGATTAGCCTGCGAAAAAGCACAAATAAATCACGCCGTCGAGGAAGGAAATGATGCGCTACTTAACGAACTAATTCACCGGCTTTATGGCAGCAGTTGTTACTGCGGTGTGCCACGATTAAAAAGCATCAGCGGTTTTATGGACAAGCTTTTGCAATCTAAAGAAATTAAAGACGCCAAAGAAGCTATACCTTCTCTCAACAGCGCAATTGATGATGTGTTGACTTGGGGAGAAAAACGCAACCTTAATGAAGTATTTGGTATTAACTAAATAATTCGCGGCTCGTCAATGGCTTATTACCAAGTAAGGGTTTTAATAGCGCCCGGGTAATTCGTTTTGCGGTTTGCTTGACTTCTGCTTCAAACAATTCGCGTTGCGCTATGGCACATATATGCTGCCCAGGGAATTGGGCATTGTGCGGAGTTTCGTTCTGCGCCAAATAAAAACCAGATTGGGGATCAAGACAATAATTTAACCCCGCTTCGATAGATTGTCCCGATTGAGCGTCGGAGAAAAAATCAATTTCATACCCCAGATCGGCCAATAATTGCAACTCGAAATGGCGCAGCACAGGTTCTAAATCTTGCTGCGCAGTTAACGCCTGCAAACTTTTTTCATAAAGGCTGTAAGTATCAGGGTGTGAATCGAGCTCCGGCAGTAAACGAACCAATAATTCGTTGAGATAAAAACCACTGAATAAATATTTAGCCACTAGCGAAAAATGTGCGCCTTCAGCTTCAAAATGAGTCAACAGTTTTAAATCGGTTTTTCCCTGGAAAGAAATCAATAACCGAGTGAACGGATTTAATAAATTTCGTCTAGGTGTTTTGCGTGAACGTACACCGCGTGCTACTGCGGTGACGCGCCCACAGCCAGGAGTGATAAAATCAACAAGCATACTCGTGTCGCGATAAGGTCGCGTATGCAATACGTAGGCAGGCTGAAGATCAATAAGCATTTTAAGTCAAATTAACTCAATGTTTTTTAACCACTGTATTCCTGAATTATTTTTATGACCGAACAAATATTTTACAAATCCAAATCATTGTAACCCAAGCTTCGCAAGGCGCGCTCGTCATCAGACCAGCCAGATTTCACCTTTACCCACAGTTTTAACATGATCTTCATTTCAAATAATTTTTCCATATCCTTGCGAGCATCGGTACCGATCAATTTAATTCGTTCACCTTTATCGCCAATCAGGATGCGCTTTTGCCCCTCGCGCTCTACCAGAACCAATGCTGAAATATTGAGCAGGTTACCTTCCTGCTTAAACTCTTCAATCTCTACTGCCATTTCATAAGGCAGCTCATCGCCCAACTGACGCGTAATTTTTTCACGAACAATTTCAGCTGCCATAAAACGTGAACTACGATCAGTAATTTGATCGTCTGGATACAAATGCATGGCTTCTGGTATGCGGTCGACAATAAGAGTTTCCAGGCGATCCAAATTAATATTTCGCAATGCAGAAAGCGGAATGATTTCAGCGATTTTTAGCTTTTGCGATAGTTGCTCCAAATGCGGTAACAAGGTTTCCTTATCATCAATCTGGTCAATTTTGTTCACCGCTAAAATAATAGGACAACGAGCATGCTGAAGCTTTTCGGCAACGGCTTCATCTTCCTCGGTCCAAATAAAACGATCTACTAAAAACACAACAACATCAACGTCTTTCATCGCCATGTTGGCAGCGCGATTCATATAGCGATTAATCGCTTTTTGTTGCCCCAAATGCATGCCAGGCGTATCTACAAACATTATTTGTACATTACCTTCGGTTTTAATACCTACCACATTATTGCGGGTTGTTTGCGGCTTGCGCGACGTGATACTTATTTTTTGGCCAAGAATATGATTCAGTAAAGTGGACTTACCAACATTTGGACGCCCGACAATAGCAACATAGCCGCAACGCATAGCTTGAGAATCAGACTGCTCTGACATACTTAGAACCCGATATTGTAAAACTAGTAAAGAAATGGAGTGCTGGGAAACATAATCACCTTGCAGAATTAAACCGTAAAAATTTCCCCGCAAGGGTTGGGTGTATAATTTCCAGATTTTGTGTAACAGCTTGGATGGAAATGATGAACATGATCAAGGGTAAAATCAAATATTCAGTAATCGCAAAACTTCTGTAGCAGCAAGCTTTTCTGCATCACGGCGATTAGTTGCTTGCGCACGAACAGGGTGTTTTAGTAAAACCACCCGGCATTCAATAGTAAAAATTTGCGCATGAGATTCGCCTGCTGCCGCTACAACATCATATTCAGGTAATGGCTTATGGAGACTTTGCAAATATTCCTGCAAACGGGACTTGGCATCTTTAGACGCGGTATCAACACGCAATGCCGCCAAACGATCTGCATACCAACTTAATACTTGTTTACGACAGACCTCAAAATCAGTTTCGGTGTAAATCGCACCAATGATAGCTTCAACCGAATCAGCCAAAATTGAATCGCGCTGCTGACCGCCCGATTTCATTTCGCCCTCACCTAAAATTAAACAATCGCCCAATTCAAACTCACGGGCAATTTCTGCAAGGGTTTCACCTTTTACCAGTTGGGAACGCAAACGGCTTAATTGCCCTTCACGGGCATCGGCGAAGCGCTTGAAAAGCGCATCGCCGATTACCAAATTCAAAATTGAATCGCCTAAAAATTCAAGGCGCTCATTATTGTTTGCACCATGACTACGATGGGTCAAGGCTAAAAGTAACAGCGCTGGCGCCTTGAATTCATACCCTAAGCGTTGCTGCAAATGCTGCAGTTTATTTTTTTGTTGCACTGAGTTCAGACGCCAAAGGTTTGCAACATAAGTTGGGTTGATCGCCATCCAAATGATTTTTGAAACTCATTACTATGTCAATATTAGAAAATAGATTGCTGCGGTTTTCGTAATCCACAGTAACAAGAATATTGTTAGATTTGCGATTGATAACAATATTCTGCGGACCTTCGCTACGAACATTATTGATCATGTAAAAATCCATTATCTTCTTTTTAATTTCCGGGTCAGACATTTCACTAATTTTCATACCTGGCTCGGCCAGGGATTTTAATGCGTTCGTGACATACACATTTTCTGAATACATAGGAACCACACGAAACGCAAACATTCCGCAAAAGGCTAAAATTGCCAGCACAAAAATCCAGCTTATAAGAGTTAAGCCGCTCTGTCTTTGCAAACTTTTTTGTGGGAATTTTTTTGCTTCTTCAATTCGCTTCATATTGGCACCTGTTAACTTATAGAATGATTATTTAACAACACCTACATTATTAAAACTTGGAACACTGAAAAACTCTTCCCAGTGCATCCACACCGCGAAAGCTTTACCGACGATTGCATCTTCCGATACCGTACCCCAAACACGACTGTCGCCACTATTGTCACGATTATCACCCATCATAAAATAGTGGCCCTCTTCTACAACCCAGCTTCCATTTATACCAAGAGAGCTCGGCTGATCGCATTTTTGCATCTTGTGAACAACACCCATAAGGTCTTCATTCACGTTGGTCAACTGTTGCCGCATAGCCGCACAAGGTGAACCCGATTCCGGGAAGCCTTTTTTAACGAACTCCTGCTTTACTTCAACGCCATTTAAGTAAAGCACATTATTTGTATAACGAATTTTATCGCCAGGTAATCCTATAACACGCTTGATAAAATAGGTCTTAGGCTGGTGGGGGGGGAAGAACACCATGACGTCCCCACGCTTGGGGTTACTTACAGGAATAAATGTCTTATTGAGCACAGGTACCCGCAGACCATAGGCAAACTTATTGACGAGAATAAAATCCCCTACCTGAAGCGTGGGAATCATGGAACCGGAAGGTATTTGAAATGGCTCAACCAGAAACGAGCGCAGGAAAAACACTATAAATAAAACGGGGAAAAATGATTTGGCATATTCAACTGGAAGTGGTTCTTTAGCCGCCGCCGCTTTTGCAGTTTCATAGGCCAATATTCTGTCACCATCATTATTAGCGCCCATAGGTTGGAACTGTTGTTCAACAGCTGCAACTCTGTTTTTGCGAGCGCTAGCAAAAAACAATATATCTATCAGCCAAATAACACCGGTGACCAATACCGCAAGGGTAAGAATTAACGGAAGATTAATGCTACTCATGAATGATGATGACCTGTCTTATTGTTTGAACGGAATAATTGGCTAGCTTTTAAGTGATACCCAGCCAAAAATTAGCTAGGAATCGATTTTGAGTACCGCAAAAAAAGCCGCCTGGGGGATTTCTACACTACCCACTTGCTTCATACGTTTTTTACCGGCTTTTTGTTTTTCCAACAACTTTTTCTTACGGCTCGCATCACCGCCATAACATTTTGCTGTTACGTCTTTACGCAACGCCTTCACCGTTGAACGCGCGACTATCTGTCCACCAATAGCTGCCTGGATTGCCACGTCATACATCTGGCGAGGAATTAATTCTTTCATTTTGTCCGTCAACGCATGGCCCATTCGCTGCGCCTTATCACGGTGAACGATGATTGCCAAAGCATCCACTTTTTCACTGTTAATAAGTACATCCAAACGCACCAGATTAGCCGGTTCGAAACGAATAAAGCTGTAATCCAATGAAGCATACCCACGGCTCACCGATTTCAAGCGATCAAAGAAATCAGTCACCACTTCATTCATAGGTAACTCATAACGTACCCGAACTTGAGAGCCGGTGAATTGCAAATCTTTTTGTACTCCACGCTTGTCGATACAAAGCGTAATCACGTTACCCAAATGCTCCTGCGGTACCAAGATATTGGCTTCTACAATTGGTTCACGCATTTCTTCTATAGAACCTGGGTCCGGTAATTTAGAAGGGTTATCAACGTAAATAACTTCGCCGCCGCGCTTTTCGATTTCATAAACTACAGTGGGCGCTGTGGTGATCAAATCGAGATCATATTCACGCTCCAACCGCTCTTGAATAATTTCCATGTGCAACATGCCGAGGAAACCAACACGGAATCCAAAACCTAATGCATCCGAGCTTTCGGGCTCATAAAACAGTGACGCATCATTTAAGGTGAGTTTTGCCAGGGCGTCGCGGAAATCTTCAAAGTCATCTGAACTTATAGGGAACATGCCCGCGTAAACTTGCGGTTTAATTTTCTGGAATCCAGCGAGGGCTTCTACTTCAGGGGTAGATGCATGAGTAATGGTATCGCCTACAGGTGCACCGTGAATATCTTTGATGCCAGCAACCACAAAACCTACTTCACCCGCTTTTAGTTCTTTCAACTGGGTAAGCTTGGGGCTGAACACACCAACCCCATCAACCATCTGGGTTTTACCCAAGGTTTTGGCGATGATTTTATCCTTAATGCGCAAGGTGCCCTGCTTCACGCGAACAAGGGAGACAACACCAAGATAATTATCAAACCAGGAGTCGATAATAAGAGCTTGTAAAGGTGCATCAACGTCACCTGTCGGCGGTGGAACCAGGCGCACCAACTCTTCAAGCACGTCCTCCATACCCATGCCAGATTTGGCAGAACAGCGCACCGCTTCGGTAGCATCTATGCCAATAATATCTTCAATTTCCTGCGCAACTCGATCTGGCTCGGCTTGCGGAAGATCCATTTTATTGAGGACAGGAATTACCTCTAAACCTTGTTCAATAGCCGTGTAGCAGTTGGCAACGGACTGAGCTTCTACACCTTGACCAGCGTCCACCACCAGCAGCGCACCTTCACAAGCAGCCAGTGAACGGGACACCTCATAGGTAAAATCCACGTGGCCGGGCGTATCGATAAAATTAAGCTGATAGGTTTTGCCATCGCGCGCTTTGTAGTGAAGCGTCACGCTGTGCGCTTTTATGGTGATACCGCGTTCGCGCTCCAAATCCATCGAATCGAGTACTTGTGCTTCCATTTCACGGTCGCTCAAACCGCCACACATCTGGATGAAGCGATCAGCGATGGTGGATTTACCGTGGTCAATGTGGGCGATGATAGAAAAATTACGGATATGGCTTAAGTCAGTCACAAGTGATACATACTTTAGGAGGTTTGAGGGGGCAGGCTGAAATCAGGGCTACCGTGATTGGGCGGCATTCTAGCTTATTTGGACGGCAATGCGTACCTATTCAAAGTTGAGGAGAAGCACAAAAAAATGGCGCGTCATGAAGCGCGCCATTTGAATCATGATGTGTAATTAATCACGCAATAAACAATTAAGCTCATCAACCACTTCTTCCCAGTCCGAATAGGGTTGACGCGCTTCACGCAAAAACGCCGCTTGCTCAGCGGTCCAAAAACTTGCACTTGCCAAAGGTTCAGCCTGGGGCAGAGGACGATAACGCTCAATAAACGCCTCAATCTCGCTGTCAGAATTGGGCAAACCTAACTTGGCAAATAAATCTCTGAGCGAATACAGCATGGCAGCCTCCTAAAACAATCGCACTATCAATAAGCTATGGCCGTAGCATACCTTGAACAGGCAAAATTTTCTGTGCTTTTTTAACCGCTTGCGTCCATATGCTCAAGTAACATATCTTTTTCCCGCCAGATTTTGTTTACCCAAGCCTGAAAACAATTTCGAAATTCAGCATCGTCACTATAGTTACCTAACATGTCTGATGGAATAGGCAGCTGACGTATATGGATTCTTATCTCCCTGACATTACCGCACGCATAGTCCCAGTAACTCGGCCGCCCTTGGGGATAATAAATCGTCACATCAAGAAGACTGTGAAGCTGACCATTCATTGCCGCCAAGGTAAATGACAAGCCACCCGCCTTTGGCATTAGCAGATGCTTGTAAATCGAGTTTTGCTGTACATGTTTCTGCCGGGTGAACCGAGTACCTTCAAGAAAATTAATGATAGTGACCGGATTATGGCGAAACTTTTCACAGGCTTTGCGCGTTTCTTCAATATCCTTGCCTTTCAGCGAAGGATTTTTAGCAATCTCCGCCTTGCTATAACGGCGCATAAACGGAAACTCCAGGGCCCACCATGCCAACCCTAACAAGGGCACCCAAATCAGGGATTGTTTTAAAAAAAATTTTAAATAGGGAATTCGGCGGTTAAAAATTCTTAGCAACACCAATATATCAACCCAGGATTGGTGATTAGCGATCATCATGTACCAGTCATGAACACTTAAACCTTCCACCCATTCAACATTCAATTTGGTGGGCAACAACAACGACTGATGCCGCGCGTTGGCATCCATCCAATGACTCGCCAACCAATCTAGCCAGCGATTACAGAATGCTTGCCAGGCTGGCAATGGCAACAAGAGTTTAAATAGAGCCAAAGGCAATAAAGGGATCATGACTATCACAGTAAATAGGATGAACAATAGAGTGACAAGAATCCCTAAACCGCCATGTGCTATAACACGCAGTAACCGCATATAAAATCAACACCGTGAAGTAAATGAACTTTAACAATAAAAGTCTGTCTTTTATCGGAAGCTATAGTAACAGTTTGTTAATAAAAATTTTCATGGAGTGTATATGAAGAAGAATCTGTACAATATTTGGCGCGAAAATAAATCCTTTATTATTTTTATTAGCCTCATGTTTATTTTCAGAAGCGCTTGTGCAGATTGGAATACGGTACCCTCTGGATCTATGAAACCAACCATCCTTGAAGGAGACCGAATTGCAGTTAACAAATTAGCCTACGATCTGCACTTCCCATTCACCCACATATCTCTCGTAAAATTTTCCGATCCACAACGCGGCGATATTGCCGTGTTCGATTCTAAAGTGGCTGATAAACGTCTTGTGAAACGCGTCATAGGTGTTCCTGGTGATACAATTGCCATGGTCAATAATCAATTAACCATTAATGGCAAAAATATTAATTATCAAAAAAATGCGGAAAATCTCGATCAAATTGAGCAGCTATTTGACACCAGTCATAGCATTCGCATTAGCGACACTAACGATCATAGTTTTGCAAATTTCCCTGCGGTTATTGTCCCATCTAATTTTTATCTAATGCTGGGAGACAATCGCGACAACAGTGCTGATTCAAGGGTTATAGGCTTCGTGCCGCGCAACGAATTCATTGGTAGATC
Organism: uncultured Gammaproteobacteria bacterium; assembly: GCA_966096785.1. GTDB lineage: Bacteria > Pseudomonadota > Gammaproteobacteria > Pseudomonadales > Cellvibrionaceae > Cellvibrio. The sequence continues at coordinate 17,497 of CBHTVU010000069.1, forward strand.
GCGATCTGTCATTATGTCATTCAACTACGATAATTTTTATATTCCACGAGCAGATAGATTTTTTAAAAGTTTGTAATCAATACTCCCCCCGCAAAGGGGGAGAAAACTGTTAAACCTTATCGGAAAAATATTGTTTTACGTCTCGCCAATTATTCACACGCACATGGGCTACTTCATTGATATTGTGCGAAGCAGTAAACAATACACCTTGCCCTAAAAAATATTTGAAATGACGCGAACTGTCATCAATCAGGTAATCCGCATTCACTAT
>CBHTVU010000070.1:0-17377 GCA_966096785.1 uncultured Gammaproteobacteria bacterium
TTGCTTTCAGGTAAAGAAAAAGAAGCCACAGATCCTGAGTTTGGTTGGTGCAATTCGCCATAGGTTTTAATTTGTTCGCTTACACCGGAAGGACGGGAATAATTAGCCTGATTGTTAAATGAATACGCCTGCGAGCCAGTAAAAGAAGTGGTCGGCACGGAACGCAAACCCAGAGTTTCTTGCCCACGAAATTCGCCCGCCGAAACACCTTGCGCAACAACCGATGATTGCGAAAATTGATCACTAGTTTCATCGTGCGAATTTTTAGCAAGAGAACTTTCAGGCGTTACTTTCGCAAGTGCATGATGCAGACTCGAATAAATAAAATCGTGCACGCTACGATTGTCGCGAAAGCGAACTTCATGTTTAGTAGGGTGAACGTTAACATCAACAGTTGCAGGATCTACATCGAGATATAAAACAAATGCCGGGTGACGCCCGTGATACAACACGTCCTGATACGCTTGACGCACAGCGTGGCTCACCAATTTGTCGCGAATGCAACGACCATTCACATAAAAATGTTGTAGATCTGCCTGGCTACGTGAAAAGGTCGGCAAGGCAACCCACCCCCACAATCGCAAACCATTGCGTTCAATTTCAAGGTGAACAGCGTTTTCCATAAACGCAGGACCGCAGACTTGCGCAACACGCCGCTCTTGTTCCATTTGCGAATTGCCTGCACGCCACGAATAAATGGCGCGACCATTGTGACGTAAATTAAAAGCCACATCGAAACGTGAGAGCGCCAAGCGCTTTACAACATCTTCGAGATGCGTGTATTCCGTTTTTTCTGTGCGCAAAAACTTCCGGCGCGCCGGTGTATTAAAAAATAAATCGCGAACTTCAACAGTTGTGCCACGCGGATGCGGAGCGGGCGATACTTCTGTTTCCATATCTCGCCCTTCAGCAATCACTTGCCAACCAGCGCTGTCATCGTTTGTACTACTTAACAAAGCCAATCGTGCAACCGAGCTGATAGATGCCAGAGCTTCGCCGCGAAACCCCAGAGTTGCAACAGCTTCAAGATCATCCAACTCATATATTTTGCTGGTTGCGTGACGACTTAGCGCCAGCGGCAAATCCTCTTTATCAATGCCACCGCCGTTATCGCGCACGCGAATTAATTTTATACCGCCATCTTCAATATCAATTTCCAATCGCGTTGCGCCAGCATCCAGGGAGTTTTCCAATAATTCTTTCACAACTGACGAAGGGCGCTCTACCACTTCACCTGCGGCAATTTGGTTAGCCAAACGAGGGCTTAGTAATTTAATTCGTTTCATGCTATTCATTAATTAACTATTTATTGCGCCGGGATTCTTAAAGTTTGGCCAAGTTTTACCGTATCGTTTTTCATATTATTTAATTTTCGTATCTGACTCGTAGTCACTCTGTGTTTGATGGCTATATCAGAAAGAGTATCACCCCGCACCACCACATATTTAATTTCCTGCGCAGAACCCGCTACAGGCTTTTTAACATTTTGTTTTTCTACAGTGGGTGTCGCAGGCTGATTTTTTTCAGGTGGAGAATAAGAGGCAACTGTTAAATTCGCCGGTGGGTGTTGCGTGAAATAACGATGCACACCTTTAAAAATTGCCTCGGCCATTTGCTGGCGATAATCCGGTGATGCAAGTTTTCTGGATTCAGATGTATTTGAAATAAACCCTGTCTCAACCAAAATGGATGGAACATCTGGCGACTTCAACACCACAAACCCCGCTTGTTCAACATGCTTTGCATGTAAAGGCGCTATGCCCGATATAGCGTTCAATACGTGGCTCCCGACTTGCAAACTTGAATTCACTGTTGCCGTCATGGATAGGTCTACCAACACACCCGCAAGTTGCGCATCTTTATCGTCCAGGCTTACACCGCCAACGCGACCAATTAAATCCGAATCATTTTCACGCTGCGCAAGAAAGCGGGCCATTTCACTGGTTGCACCTTTGCGAGAAAGCGCAAACACAGAGGCACCATAGGCGCTGGAATCGGTGAACGAATCTGCATGCACGGAAATAAATAAATCTGCTTTCATATCACGCGCCAAATCGCGACGCTTTTGTAGTTCAACGAAATAATCACCCTTGCGAGTCAAGCGCGCAGTGTAGCCGGGCCGCTCATTGATGACTTGCACCAATTCTTTTGCGATTGCGAGAGTGACATCTTTTTCACGCATGTTTTTTGGGCCAAGCGCACCCGAATCTGCGCCACCATGCCCTGCATCTACCGCTATTAAAATTTGCCTTTCGCTGGTGGCGGCGCCAGCTTGCGGTTCTTTAATAATCGGCTCAACGGCAACTTCGTTTGCCAATAATTCTTCTATGTTTGCAGATTCACTGGTGGCTGAATTTTTTTTCGCTACTTCCGCACCGGAATTTGTAGATTCGGAACTGGTAGCAGGTTTGGCTCCAGTCGAAGGAAGCGATGGAATACTGGTAGTTTCTGCATTGTATAAATCCAACACCAAACGATCATGATTCCCATCGCTTCTTTTCAACAAAAAACTTTTGGGTGCTACATCATGTTTTAAATCAAAAACCAGGCGTACATCTTTATCATTCACAACAGAATTACGAACTACTTCAATCGGCGTTCCTTTTAAAGGTAGTTTGGAAATTGAGGTATTCAGAGTTGAGTTGGCGACATCCAGAATAATACGGGTTGGATTACTGGCGAGCACCAGGTTGTAATTTACGGGATCATCCAGGTCAAGAACTATGCGGGTATATCCTTCAGCGCGCCAAACCCGCACGTTATTGATGGTGGCGGCCTGAGCGGCAGATATAAAAAATAGAATGCACATGCAAAAGCGCAGATGTCGAATAACCATAAAGACCAAGAATCTCAAAATCACCAAAAAACCACAGTTAAACTGCCAAGTGCGCAAGCTTGCTGCAAAACACGCACTCTACCGTAGAGGATGGGCATGGACCAGTAAATTTGCCAGGAGTTTTCCTGTAGCTGGCCACACCCAACTTAAAAAACTAGCAAGCTCGCCATCATGGTTTAAGCTGATATTAAAAACTTACACAGCACAATCTAACCGGCAGGCATTTTTATGCGCATAGTTCCTCTAATCAAAGCTCCCAATCCTGTTTTAACCGCGCTGCTAACCTGTGGGCTTATACAACCTGCCCTGGCAATTGATTACGGGGTATTTGATGCTCGCGCTTTGGCTATGGGGGGAACTGTCATGGCCGTTGGCGATACCTCCCAAGCCCAGTATTACAACCCTGCCCTGCTGGCATTTCATTCCGGTGACGAAGACACCACTAAAGATGGGCGCGTTTACTTTCCTACACTAGTGGTGCAAACCTCAGACACAGTGAAGTCAGCCGTGGACGCTGTAGACGATGAACTAGATACCAAGCTTAGCAATGCAGTAGACGCCTTCAACGCAACACCTAATACAACAACTGCAGGAACTGTTGCAGCAGGCGCAACAGATCTTCGCAAAGTACTGGACAAAATTGCCAACAAGGATTTAACCGCCAACGCTTTTTTTGGGCTGTCTGTTAGCGAACCAAGCGATCACTCAGGAGGAGCTTTTTACATTGGCGCACGAGTTATGGGCGCCGGGACATCAAGAATCACAGATACGGATTTAGCCTTGCTGGATGACTACGTTGACGCTATGACTGATCTTGCCGGTGGCGCCAGCCTTGCCAGCGTTGCAGCAGAGCATCCCGACCTGATTGATACAGACGGTACGCTGATCGACCCTACGGGTAATCTGGGTTCTTCAGCGGACATAAGTGCTCTGGCAATTAGCGAGTGGGGAATGGCCGCCGCCAAAGAATTCACGTTTTGGGGCCAGGCGGTTTCCTTCGGTATTACGCCTAAACTCATGCGTGTAGATGCTTATCGCGACCAAGCCGACTTCAACAATCTTGACGATGACACCACTAACGAATTCTCGGATACCAAAAGTACCCATATCACCTTCAATGCCGATTTCGGAATAGCCGCGATTATCGCCGAGCATTATCGGGTTGGTATTGCCATAAAAGATGCATTCGGTCACGACTTCGAAACGCATCAGGAGGACGACCCCGTTACTGGTTTGCCACGTCCGGATTTGGTCGTAAAGCTACGCCAGCGTTCCCGCGCCGGACTGGCCTATGTGAATGAAAGATTTAGCGTGGGTCTTGATTACGATTTGAAAGAATCTACCCCCATGGCAAATGAAGCTCCTTCACAGGACCTGAGCCTTGGTGCCGAATATCGCCTGTTCGATGGACTGGCTCTGCGTCTGGGATATCGCCAGGACAAAACTGGCCTACGCGAAAATGCTACTGCTGCCGGAATAGGTTATCGCTGGAGGAGCTTTGTTGTGGATCTTGCCTATTCACAAAGCGGCGATATGAAGGCGGGTGGCTTACAGATGGGTTGGGCGTTTTGATGACCTGTTAACGCTCAATTTTATATATCACATCCACACTTTGCTCTTTGCCGGATTCCGCTTCAATATTAATTTTATCGTTGAGTTTGTAGGTAAGCCCGAGGGAAAACGCCTGATCAAATAATCCCACGATATAATGCATAACTAATTTCGGCGTTATGTTTTTACCTACAAGCAACGAGCTTTGTTTAAGATCCTTGTCCCCTTGAATGCTCACTTCATCCAAACCGAATTTATGGATTATATCCGAGCTCATAGAATCGCCTTGACTCATACCTAATTTACCTATCGCGCCGAGAATTGCGTAAGCATCATCTTTGGATGAATTCGACAATGGTTTACCTGTTAATAACATCGCCATAGCATCACTATCGCTGCTAGCTGGAATAGAGAAGACTGTACTTTTCGGATGTTGCAAAGTACCACCAATATCCAAACCCGCCGTAACATTTTCCATAACCCTCAACGCGCGTATATCCAAACCGGGATTATCGTAAGGACCCTGAAAAATTAAACGCCCGCGTTCGATATTTAATTCCTGTCCGTAGGCTTTATAAACTCCTTTATCCACAGCAACGTAACCCGTGGTAAACACCTGCCGATTTTCTTCTTTAATAACATTGGCTTTTCCACTCAAACGCGTGTCCAATCCAAAACCTTTGAAACGCACATCATCACCAAAATATAAAATAACATTGGTGTGAAAAGGCAAAGTTTTTTTGGTGAGATTCGCAATAGAAACCGAATCATTTTCAACCACTACAACATCATGGGATACTCGCGTCGCTGATTCAGGCAGATTTTTTATGACAGCTCGCGCCCATGGAATTTCTGTACTGCCGGTTAATTCAATCGACTTCGCGTCGGCGTGCAATTTCAAATTAGGGCTAATAGTCGCGGTAAGTTGGGACTGCTGAATAATGCGGATGCCTGCACCAAATACATTCGCTTGCCAATGCCAATCCGGTAATCCTAAATTAACAAAATCACCTTGCGTTACCAAAGTTCCATCACCCGATGTAATTGCTCCTTCCACATGAGCGGAATTAATAGCTGTACTATTCACCTGGAATGAAATGTTTTTCAACTCCAAACCCAGCTTGGGTAAATTCGCACTTCCGTTAATAATATTAAAATTCCCGGTAATTTCGGGACTGTGAAGCGTGCCGGTAAAATTAAATTTACCATTCGCAGCACCTTGAACATTATTTAAGAAAGGTAACAAGCCCTCCAGCGGTGCGAGGTTTGTTAAGGCAATAGCTGCGGTGCCATTAATTTTTTCAGTGGGGATTTGATATTGCGTATCAAGATTCACCGCACCATAAGTTGCCCAATCCATCACCATGCTGGCGGTGAGTTGATTATTTTTCAGCACAGCATTAACGCTACCCTTTTGCAGCGGGTAAGTTTCTACATTTCCGCCTTGAAACTGATACAGCAATTTTGCATCACGCGTTTGCAAATTAGCGTTCATGGTTGCAGGTGAATTTAATGGCGCACGAAAATTTGCATCGCCTTCAAGCACACCTGATAGAGTAACTTCGGGTTTAAACCATGCGCGCAGAGAACTTAAAGGCGCTGACTGGATGGTGGCACTGACAGTAGTTCCATTTGCTTGATCCCAATTGCCGGCAATACAAATACCTGGCTGTTGTAACGCCACTTCCTGTTTCGCTACAAGGGGTGCCGTATCTATTGCGATAGGCAATTCGTTATTGGTAGTTAAGCACAGCTTACCCAAATCAGCGTGTTTTTTATCCGCCTGCATAGGTGTAGTGGACAATAAATTCCAGCGCGGAATTTTTTTGGTATTGAAAGTAAAATCGCGCCACTGTCCGCGCCATAGATTATCTTTCCAGCTGCTATCCAATACAAAATTCACGTTACCATAGGCGGCACTTTCAATCTGACCAACAATATTATGTTGCTCAATATTGCCATTACTTTTCATAGCAAGATGCGTAATTTGCTGACCCAAAATATTTACCTGATTCGCATCGAGCGCGAGATTATATTTATCAGTTGTGGCTTGCGATGTCAGATTCAGGGTTAAATTTTCCACCGCATAATTGCGCCAGGAAAATTGATTGACTTGCGCATCTATTTGCATGGTGGGCTTAGCTATATCTCCATTTAGAGAACCATTGGAAATAATGCTACCGCTTATACCAGGGTCAATTTGGCCAAGTATTGGAGCGTTAATTTTCCAATCCAGTGCCAGTGATTTTCCTGCCTGGCCTTTTAAGGATAATTGATTAGCACCTACCGCGAGCTTAAAATCAGGTGAGCTCCATCGTTTATTTTCTTGCTTCAACTCACCCTCGGCAGAGACCGCTAAACCACGCAGCTCACCCCCGGCACGTATATTTTTTATCTCAAACATTAATTGCTGTTGACGCCACTCCCCGTTGGAACCGAACGCAATATTTATATTGCTAGGCCAATCAGCAACAAAATCATCAATATTTACATGCTCACCTTTCAGTTCTGCGTTCCACTTCAGATAAGGAAGCAAATCAACTACACCGGTCGCAAGAACATAATGCTCAATTTTTGTATCGGGCATTTCCGCCGGCTCACTGACTACCTGCAATTTTTTTACATCCAGTGTAGATTTATTTTTATCCGGAACGTGATTGCCTTTTGCAGATAAGTCTATTACGAATTTAACATCCGCTGTCTTCGCATTGACAACGCCAGCGAGGTCATAAGCATCCAGCCAACCTTTTGCAGTAAGTCGACCTTGCGTGGTTTTGATTGCTTTTAAAAAATGAAGTGGCCCATCCTGATTAAAATAATTCGCCACAATCGGCAATAAAGGTTGCTCGCTCCACTCTGCAACCAAATCTGCAAGGGGTTTGTTTTTCTTATCGTGAAGCGCTGGTGAAATAGTTGCTGTAGCCTTAATAGGAACAGGACTACTTAATTCATTCGTTGCCTTTAATGTTTTTATATTACCGTTGAGCGCCAGTTTTCCTGCGAAAAACAAATCGTCTTGTTTCTGCTTTTTGAGGCTCCACTCGCTTATTGCATCCATCGGGTAGGGATAACGTAAACCCATTTCACCGTTGATTATTAATTTGGCTTGCGCATTTTCAGCAGAAATATTTTTAACACGCAGATGAAATGTTCCCAAACTGAATGAACCACTTAAGCTATCAATGCTATGTTGGTTATCGCCCTGCGAAATTTGAATATTACGCAAATTCATGCGGCCCAGTTCGATACGAACCGGCTGTGCCAGGCTCGGCCATTGGTAGACTTCAGGCTCTGGTGTATCTATCGGTGGCGGCAAGTGCACGCGAATATTTTCAGCACTAAGAGATTGAACGGAAACGGACGTATAGAAAAGTGAAAGTGGTTGCCAGCGAAAGGATATTTTTTCAGCGTGAACAGTAATTCCTTTTTGATCGTAATCAAGACTTGCTACATCCAACCCGGTCAACAAATTTCCTTTCATTTGTCCTAGTTGTACTTGCACAACTGCGGCGGCTTTTTGTATCACCCACCGCGAACCCGATTGAGTTGCAACTAACATACTCAAGGTCAGAATAATGAGGCTCATACACACAAAAATACCTAGCACTGCCTTTTTCCAGCGCTTGGCATTTTTTAGTTTGAACCACAATTTTTTTAACATTATAAATCGGGCCCCATACTGATATTGAAATTCCAGCCCGCGGGTTCGTCTATTCTATTTATTTTGTCAACAGATGTTGGGTCCAGACCATAGGCAACATCAAGACGAATCGGCCCAATGGGAGAAATCCATCTCAATCCTAATCCAACGCCGCGCTTAACATCCCAATGGAAATCATCCGCGGCATTACCTACATCAAAGAAAGCCGCCGCAGCCCAATTTGGTTTAAATCTGTAATCGTATTCCAAACTACTTACGAGCAAATTATTTCCGCCAACAACCTCTCGATCACCCGATTTTTCATTAATGCCTGTGGGCCCGAGGGATTTGTAATCATAACCGCGAACACTATTACTTCCCCCACCAAAATAACGAACCGATACAGGTAACTCGTCAGCTTCAATATCCGTGACACCTATTTCTCCGCGAATCAATAAACGGCCGCGTTTAAATGGATAAATATATTTCCCGCGCATATAAAATTGTGCATAACTCAAATCCGAACCCAAAGTTTTTGGCGAGCCTGACAATTTAGCCATCGCACTCCAGCCATTTACCGGATAGGCCAAATCGCCATCGGTTTTAGTACGTAAAAAAGTTACGGAAGGAATTAATAAATGAGTTTGCTCCTCTTCACCTAAAATTCGAGACGATTCATTTTCAATATTGACAGCGTAGGTTTGCAACCAACTGGTTCTGGAATATATGGTGTAACTTGCCCCCAGTGTATTTTTACTACTGTACTTGTCCTCGGTGTCTTCAATGTCAAAGCCGGTATAGACTTTTAAAAATTCGTAGGTAGGTTTTGCCATAGGAATGGTGTAGGCAATTTCCCCAGTTCTTGTAACCTTAGACGCACTGAAATCAGCGGTAAGACTGTGCCCGTCCCCATTCACATAACGATTTTCGAATCCTAATAAAATATGAGCGCCTGTATCTGAAGCGGCACCAACACCGACGGAGTAGCCAAACCGTTTACGCTCTTCGAGCTGAACATCTACATTAATAGTGTGATCGTGAAGATTTTGTAAATCGGGCGATGCTGTTGCCACTGAAAAATAATTGGAAGCGTTGTAGAGAGTCTTCAACTCAAGGAGCTTGTCTGCATCATAAGGATCACCCGTTTTAATATTCAGAAATTTGTTTAAAAATTTCTCATCCAGAATATTGTGCTGCATACGAATTTCACCTAGGCGATAACGCACATCAGTGTCATAAATTATTTCGATTGCAGCTGTGTTTTCAGATGAATTTACTGTAATGCGATTGATTTCAAAACGGCCGTCGAAATAGCCGTGGGAGGTTGCGAGATTAACAATACGATTTTTCAGGTTCTCATAAAGGCCATGATCTAATCCGTCACCAATGTGGATTTCCGGATTATTTTGTAATTGTGTAAAGACCTCATCACTTTCACCCTCGCCTTTGATCACGAATTTAAATTCCGAAATTTTAACGCGTTCACCGGACGTGATTTGAATGTTGAGCTTCCAGCAGCCGCCTTCCTCAGTGAGATTGGTCGTGAACTTTATCTGGTAGTACCCCAAAGCCTGGGCTGCTTCCTCAATTTCAGTCTCCCCATCAACCAATAAGGATTTCAATCGCCACAAGGGAGCAGAACAATTTTCCTCCGCAATGGTCAAATGCTGGCGCACATTATAGCGTATAGCTTCAGTACCACCGTTGATGGTGATTTGGGGCGTTGGTTGAGCCTCTACCGACATACCAACCAGTAATGTGATCAACAACAGCCATTGATAGAAGAACTTAAATTGATCACGAAAATGCAACAATAGTTTGCTCAACAGAATATGTCCTTGATGATTTCACCCACACTTTAGCCCAAATGCCCACAGAGTTGATGATAAATTCCGCTATAATCGGCGCAATTATTTTCAGGACGCTGCCATGCTCAGTTACAGACACGCCTTTCACGCAGGCAATTTCGCTGATGTACTTAAACACAGTTTGTTGCTCCATACCGTTAGTTACATGACGCAGAAAGAGAAACCTCTGCGCATAATTGATACACACGCAGGCGCAGGTGCCTATAAATTATCCGGTAACCAGCTGATTAAAAACCGGGAATTTGACAACGGTATTGGCAAGTTGTGGATGCGTGACGACCTACCGCCGCTGGTCCAGGAATACGTGAACTTTATCAAAGCCTTTAATGCAGATAAACAATTGCATCATTATCCTGGTTCGCCATTATTTATGCAGGCCCTGTTACGACCTACAGACAATTTATTTTTGCACGAGTTGCACTCCACCGACTGGCGCCTCTTAACCGAAGTAATCGGCAAAGATAAACGCGTAAAAATAATTGATGATGATGGCCTTGCCGGTATGCAAGCCCTGCTACCACCTCCTGACAGGCGCGCACTGACTTTTATAGATCCATCCTACGAACTAAAAAATGAATATCACGATGTTGTTAAACAAGTGGCGAGCGCCTACAAACGTTTTGCGACTGGCACTTATATAATTTGGTACCCCGTGGTGTTGCGGCAGCGCGTTGATGACATGCAAAAAGCATTGCAAAAAAGTGGAATGAAAAATATTCAATTATTTGAGCTAGGAATAGCCGTAGATAGCCCTGAATATGGCATGAACTCCAGCGGTTTATTTGTGATTAACCCACCCTGGACTTTATGGAAAGCAATGGAAGAAGCTCTGCCTTTCCTTGCGGAAACCTTGGGTGAAAATGGCGAAGGCTTTTATCGTCTTGAACAACTAGTCGCGGAATAAGGTGAAAGCATCATGAGTGAAAATAAATCGGCAAGTACCACTAAAACGATCGGTGCAACTAAAACGACCGCCGAAAATAAAGCGAGCAAGGCAGCACTTTTTTCTGCATTTATTTTTCCCGGTGCAGGTTTATGGTGGTTAAAGCACTACCTGCGTGCGTGCATTTTTATTATTCCCTGCTGTACTTCACTCTGGTACATAACAACCAAACTCTACCAGGGCGTTGCGCCTGTTTACACAAACCTTCAACGCCAGGCAGAAGAAGGCCTAATAAACGTCACGGATATCTCGGGTATTTACAGCAAACTCTCAACGGAAATTCATAACAGTCTCGCTGCACAACAAAGCCAACTCGGCGCGGCGGAAATGATTTTAGTTGCCTGCTGGTTATGCAGCATTGTGTCATCCTATTTTGTTGGTAAAAAAATGGATTTGGCAGATAACAACAATCTAAAGTAGATCAACTCATGCAACCTGCAATCATTACCATTTTTCTACTTATGTGCAGCAACGTATTTATGACATTTGCGTGGTATGCACACTTAAAAGAGCTCAGCAATAAACCCTGGATTATCGCCGCACTGATTAGTTGGGGAATTGCACTATTCGAATATATGTTCCAAGTACCTGCGAACAGAATTGGTCACGGCGTAATGACCGTTGGTCAATTAAAAATTATCCAGGAAGTGATCAGCATAAGCGTATTCATTCCCTTCGCTATTTATTATTTAAAAGAACCCTTTAAAACAGATTACATTTGGGCTGGCTTGTGTTTATTAGGCGCAGTATTTTTTATGTTTAGGGATAAGTTGTTCTCTTAATGAAATCCCTTTCATTTTTTCAAATTACCTCACACTAAGCACATCCTTCACTCGTATATCATCGCTGGAAGCACCCACTTGCAATTGATACTTGCCGGTATCCACTACATATTTTTTCGATGCTGTGTCATAACGCGTTAAATCTTTATTGGGTTTTATCGTGAAATGAACAGTTTTAGTTTCACCCGGAACCAAGTGAATGCGTTTGAAACCGCGTAACTCCTTTATAGCATGTTCTTTTTTCGGTGATACGGCTTGCGCGTATAATTGAACCACTTCATCACCTTCGCGATCACCGCTATTTTTTACATCTACCGTCAAAGTAATTTCCTTATCAGGATGAACAAATTTTTTACCAAGGGTCAGGCGAGAATATTCAAACTCGGTGTAAGACAAACCATGCCCAAATGGGAAAAGTGGTTGGCCAGTAAAATATCTATAGGTTCTGTTACGCATTGAGTAGTCATCAAATGCTGGTAACACTTCATTCCCTTTATAAAAGGTAATGGGTAAACGCCCCGCGGGATTTGCATCGCCAAATAAAACATCCGCAACTGCACTGCCACCTCGCTGACCGCCGTACCAGGCTACTAAAATTGCATCGGCATTTTTCTTGGCCCAATCCACTGCCAATGCAGAACCTGTCGTGAGTACGACAACGACAGGCTTACCCGTTGCTTTTAAGGATTCTAATAATTTTTGTTGGATGTGTGGCAAGCGAATATCAGTGCGATCACCGCCAGCAAAGCCGGGATATTTGACAGTCATTTCCTCGCCTTCAACATCTCCTGTTAAGCCACCCACAAATACAATGACGTCAGACGCTTTGGCGATATCCATAGCTTCATCGAAAGCAGGTTTTGCATTAGGCAAGCGCCAGGACAACCGCACTTCTGCATCGCGAATATCTTCGAAATATTCCAATTTTATTGCATAGGATTTTCCCGCTTCCAAATCAATTTTTGCACTTTTATTTTGCAGTCGCGCTGATAGATCCCACGAATCCACAATAAGCGAACCGTTAATAAATAAACGCACACCATCGTTCGCAGCAATATTAAATTCATAAGTCCCCGTTGCAGGCGCTAATAGTTGACCCGTCCAACGCACTGAAAAATTATCTGCCGGAATTGCATCGCTGGACTTCATTTCCCCTCGCGCAACCATATCGTCAGTAGGTGACCCACGGTCCCAACGGAATGCAATACGTGAATCGACTCGTGTTAATAAGGGAGCACCGGAAAAATCGCGGCCGCGAAAATATTCGCCCTTTAACCCTTGCGCTTTTGAGTCCGCGTCTGGTCGTAAATAGGCAGATTCAATAATCGGTGCAGCCCGTGGATCATCGCGCCCTTCCACTAAATCCACACCGCGCGAATAGGTTACTTGGGTTGTTGCGGGTACAGCAGCACGAATTCCCTGCAAAATCGTGACAGGTACTGCGGGAGTGCCGTAGTAATTTCCAAGTAGCGACATAATTTCATCCGCTGTTGGGCCTATGACCGCAATATTTTTTTTCCGCGATGACAAAGGTAAAACACCATTATTCTTTAGCAACACTATAGATTTTTGCGCAGCTTCCCGCGCAAGCTGATCATGTAACGCATTTTGATTAACAGAATATGGAATTCGTGCCCAAATGACTTTACTGGCATCGTCAAACATGCCCAGCTCAAAGCGTGTTAATAACAAGCGCTTGAGTGATACGTTAATCTCTTGTTCTGTAATTAAGCCTTTTTCCACCGCGTCTTTTAATGCGGCGTAGGTTTTTCCACAATTCAAATCATCGCCCGTTTTCACTGCAAGCGCAGCAGCTTCTGCAGCACCGGAAACAATTTTATGAAATAAATAAATATCCTCTACCGAATCACAGTCGGATACAACATAACCATTAAACCCCCAATCCTTGCGTAAAATATTTTGCAATAGACGTTGGCTGGCTGATGCAGATTCACCATTTACTCGATTGTAGGCGCCCATTACGGATGCTACTTTTGCATCCTGCACGAGTGCGCGAAATGCGGGCAAATATGTTTCATATAAATCGCGCTCACTGGGGCGGGCATCAAATTCATGGCGATTTGCTTCAGGACCGGAGTGAACGGCGAAATGTTTTGCGGTTGCATCCAGCTTGCGATATTTACCATCACTTTGTTGAAGCGCTTTAACAAATTCAACTCCCATGGCAGCGGTCAAAAACGGATCTTCACCATAGGTTTCCTGTCCGCGGCCCCAACGTGGATCGCGAAAAATATTGACGTTAGGTGACCAAAAAGTAAGCCCCTGGTAGCGTGCGCGAGAATCCCGGTTTACAAAATCATGATGTTTAGCACGGGCTTCATCGCTAATTACACTGGCGACATCGCGCATCAAATTCGTATCGAAACTTGCTGCGAGCCCAATCGCCTGCGGAAACACGGTTGCCGAACCTGCACGGGCAACACCATGCAGCGCTTCATTCCACCATTCATAGGCCGGGATTTGCAAACGGGGGATCGCCGGAGCGGCATTCATCATTTGTGAAATTTTTTCATCGAGCGTCATGCGCGATAGCAAATCATCTGCACGCTCATCAAAATTACAATTTGCGTTTTGATATACAGGCGTCTGACTTGAGGATGGCGCGCAGGCCACAGCTTTATAAGTCATGCAAATTGCACACAACAAAAAGTAAATATTGGCAACTCTCATTCGTGCCCTCGATAATTATTTATTATTACGCGCCAGATACTAAAAATTATTCTAACTGTGAGTATTTACAGTGAAGTGAAACGAGTGTCAAACCTTTCATCGGCATCCCGAACTCTCACACCTCTGGATAAGATGCACAACATATAAATACCACACCCCAAGTAAGACCAGAGGAGCGCATAAAAATTCAACCTGGCTAATGCGCGCGCGTCAGATTCTGCATCCATTTCCGTTTTTTGATACGAAAGTAAACGGGTAAAAATTTTAGAGCGTCTTCCAAAAACATGAGCGCATACAAAATCGTGAATGACCAACCGCCCAAAAAAACAGCGGTAGCGTAAACGGGCAAACCCACTCCCCACATCACAATCGAATCCGTAATTAAACAAAACTTATTATCACCACCAGCACGCAAAACACCGATGATGCGAATCATGTTGAATACTTTTAACCAGACCAATCCGCAAAATATACCCAATGTTTGTATCAATAAATGTGCAGTTGTTTCCGGTAGGGGTTTAAAAATTTCCAGCACCCACGGACGCGCAAACCACAATGCGCTCGACAATAACACAAGCAGGCCAAAAGTGAGGCGATTAAAAAAATGCTGCAGTCGCCAAGCCCCATCAATGTCATCTGCACCGAGGGAACGTCCCACTAACACAGCAGACGCATTTGCTATTCCCACGAAAAGAGCGAAGAAAGTACTTTCTACTGGAACAGCCATTCCCATGACCGCCAAAGCGTCTGTACCTGCATAGCCAGTGACAATATGATAAGTAGCATTACCCACCGCCCAAATACCATAATTCGCAACAAGCGGAAGCGCGAAAGCGAGGTATCGCTTTATTTGCACAGGATCTAAACCTTGGGCGAGCTGTTTAAACTTCAACGCAAAACCGTGTTTGGTGCCATATACATAAGCGAGCATAAAAATAAGTTGCACGCATCGCGCAATCAAGGTGCCCCAGGCGGCGCCCGCAATTCCCAGTGCAGGAAAACCCCAATTCCCGGTAATCAATGCGTAGTTCAAAGTGACGTTAGTGACAGCAGCAATAACACCTGCAATCAGTGGCATGGTTGTTTGGCCAAGCGCACGTAGAGATGCTTCGATGATCACAATAATTTGCGTGAGCAATAATACCGGAGCCGTGATCACCAAAAATGTCGCGGCGAGGTTTGCTACTTCGCGATCAGGATTAATCCAGTGAACCCAAACAGGTGCGGCAAATCCACACACAAACATGATGGGAAGAATGATTGAAATACCCACGACCAAGGTGACTGCAAGCATGCGCTGGCAACTGGCGAAATCTTTTGCGCCGCTATACTGCGCAATCAATACGCTACCACCCGTCGCAAAGCCACTCATTAAGACTAATAATAGAAAATGAATTTTTGCTGCAAGGCCAACTGCCGCAATGGCCTGCTCCCCCAAAGGCGCAACCATCATGACATCGGCCATGCCTAAAAATGATTGCAGCAACATTTGCCCCGCCACGGGCAAGGCCAACATCAGTAGAGTGAGAAAAAACCTTTTAGAATTAACCGGATTATTTACAGCCGATGACAAGAGAGACTCCAACACAAAACAAAAATCGTATTATAGAGTTATCGCAGCTAAAATAAGTGGTAGATCCTTTTAAGCTAAGAAAATTAACAATTCTTAAAGAGGCAGCTAGAAGCAGAGCCTAGACTATAAACCTGACGAGCACCTATTCTCTTTATATTCGTTTAACTAAAAAATTGAAGCGGCCCAGTTATGACTGCACTTGTACATCCTAATGCACCAGAACGTATTACCTTAGTAGATTCCCTGCGCGGCTTTGCGCTTATGGGACTATTTCTGGTTCATTCGATTGAGCTATTCGAGCTCTATTGGAAAAACCCCGTTGACAGCAAAGTCCACGATATTATTTTCTTTTTATTTGCGGGCAAAGCCTACGCGATTTTCGCCATGCTATTCGGCATCAGCTTTTTTATCATCATGGATAAACAGGCGCAAAAAGGTATAGATTTTCGGCTGCGCTTTGTGTGGCGATTAATTATTTTATTTACCATAGGCACTTTAAATAGCGCGGTTTATTCAGGTGAAGTATTACAGGTACTCGCCGGTTATGGATTTTTTCTAGTACTGGCTTACAAAATCCCTAGCCGATGGTTAGTGGCTATAGGTATTTTATTTTTATTGACTCCACAACTAATGTACCGCTATTGGGCGGCCATGCATAACCTGCCTGGAGCAAATGATAAACCCTACAGCTGGGTGCTTTATGAAAACGCATTTGATGTGTGGACCAATGGTTCGCTTTGGCAAGTACTCTCTTTTAACATCACCACTGGTTCACTATCTAAATGGTTTTTCTTTTTCGATGGTAGCCGCGGCTTCCAATTATTCGGATTATTTTTAATTGGCCTAGTATTAGGCAGAATTGGCTTTCTAACTCACCCCATCAAATTTATGCGCCTGCGTAAAAATCTTTTTATTGCGGCCATATTAGGCGCGATTGTATTTTTTTCATTGCATCAATATTTAAACGGCCCAGCGAAGGGTCTCTGGCCAGAAGGGAGCATTGCTAAATTTTATTTGGATGAGTGGGTGAATGGTTATTTTTGTTTAGCTTTTATGACTATTTTGGTTTTATCTTTTGTTGCGATCTATCAACAAAAAATTGGCCAAAAGATTTTTGGATTCTTAGCGCCGGCAGGCCAAATGAGCCTAACCATCTACGTTAGTCAGAGCCTGTGCGGTGTTCCATTTTTTTACGGGTATGGTTTGGGAATGCATGACAAACTCACCCAATTGCAAGCACTGCTTATCGGAATGGTTTTCTTTAGCTTGCAGGTAATGTTTGCACATTGGTGGTTAAAGCGCTTTCATTATGGCCCGCTGGAATGGGTATGGCGCTCAGCAACTTATCTAACACTGAATATTCCATTTGTGAAAAAATAAAAAAGGCGCGATAAGCGCCTTTTTTACATTTCGGTTGTCCATATCATAAAAAAATTATCTTATATAACCCATACGAACATGTTTATCTTCTACAATGCGATAGTCATTTCTAT
>CBHTVU010000071.1:0-17366 GCA_966096785.1 uncultured Gammaproteobacteria bacterium
GATAAAATTTGCGTTGTATCTACATCCGCGCCTGAGTTTAGCGAAATTAGCTGATAAAGCCTTTCGCATTGTGCTGCTACCCAATGAGTATTCGCCGGGCGGTTATCGGGATTTTTACTGAGCAGTTGCCCCAAAAGCTCTACTACTTCCGGTGGTAAATCCGGATTGGTTTTTTTCGGTGGAATAGGTGGGTGTGAAATAATGCGCTGCATTAATTGCAATTTATTTTGCGTGTCACCAAAGGGATGCACGCCGCACAATAGTTGGTATGCGAGTATCCCGAACGAAAATAAATCGCTTCTATTGTCGAGCTCTTCACCCATGGCCTGTTCTGGTGACATTGAGCCATAGCTACCGGTAACATGATCGGTAAGTGTTGCGTTAAAATCTTGCGATTTAGCAATGCCGAGATCAGTAATTTTGGCCAGTTTGTGTTTATTAATTAAAATATTTTCGGCTTTTAAATCGCGGTGAATAATGCCCGCATCATGCGCAACTGCGAGTCCCTGCGCAATATGTGTAAGCCATAACATGCGTTGAGTGAGCGGAATAATATGTTCACGTAAATGATGCAGGAGGTTTTGTCCCTCCACATATTCCATTACAAGGGCAAGTTGATCGCGAGTTTCCTGATAATCATAAATTTGAACTATGTTGGTATGATTCAGCTTGGCAAGCAATAAGGCTTCGCGTTTGAATCGTTCACGATAGTGAGCTTCAAATAATTCCGTGCGCAAACATTTAATGGCAACCTGGCGATCCAGGCGTGTGTCGCGCGCAAGATACACTAATCCCATACCACCGCGACCTATGCGGCTGATGATCGAGTAATGTCCTATTTGCGTTAACTCCGTATTGTCATGCAGCGGGGATTGGGTCATTCGGTCATCAAAGTGTTATGAAGTTGAGTAATCTTCGATCAGGAGGCTGAGAGTGGTGACGCGAGAGTAAGTGAAGCGCCTTTGTATATTTTAAATTTTTCGCAACCAAACCGAATTTTACCACCGCGTCTTTCCAGTAAGTATTGTAATCCAACAACAGTCGGCACGCAGTCAGCAATTTGTTTGCGCAATCGAAAAATATAAATATTCATGTGAGTTGCATCCAAACCCAATTCACTGGCAAGTTGATCCGTATAAACCCAGCCCTGACTTTTGTTATCCAATCCCCGTGCCGTATCGGCAGCGCGACGACGAGCGAGATTCGCTAAAAGATAATGATGGTTGCGAACCGCCAAATCAAATTTTTGTTGGCTGCTGATAAGTTCGAGTTGTGTGCTTTCTTCATCAAGACTTAAATTGAAAACAAATTCTATGTCGCTTAAATGTTGAGTTGGAAAAACATGCGCTTCTGTCGGGCCACAAATGTGTGCACGCATAAGTCGCCAATGGGTGCTACCCAATTGAATTAAATCACCGTCATTTAAACCATAAGCGAGGTGCTCATGTTGCGCGTTTAACGTCTCCAGTTGCCACTGCTGATTTTGTTCATCAAAAAAAATAGCCAATTCCGGTGCGTTGGTATCAGGTAGAAGATGGTAGCGACTGAGATAAATAGGTTGAGGTTTAGTATCTGCTGGAGTTTTCAGTGGCCAGAGCATATCGGCGGGAGGAGTAATGTCGATAACTTTAAATCCCGGGTCGCTTAATTCTGCTAAATGAAACTGGTCATTAACACACAAGGTATGGGATTCATTACCCGTTAAATTATTACCTTTCAGCAATGTGCCATTTACCCAGGTTCCGTTAAGACCAAGGTTTTTTATTCGCCAATCCATGCCATCCCATTCAATCGCAGCATGCAGTTTGGAAATGTAGGGTTTATCTATCGGAGTATCTACTGCGTTGGCGAGGCGACCAAAAGTGTGGTGCGGTGCTAACGCGAGGTAAGTCTTGTTGGCGATGTCAAAAATATATGCCATAGAAATGATGAACACAGGTTTTATGAATTTAGTGAGTGTGTTTAATCCTTTACCGAAACTTCCAAGGTTGCATGGACGCCATGTAATAACGCGTAATGGGCAACTATTTAATAAGCGCATAGAGTGCCACAGTCTAGTCAAGGTTTCATCCGTTTAGAGGGACTTACAGCTCAACGAAGGAGTTTGCGAGTCGCTTAAGCTTATGTGTTGTGGAGTCCGTGCGATGATATCCGTATTTAAAGGCCCCAAATCCGACAGACCTGTTGCAAAAGCCGTTTACGCGTTTGATGAACAAGCAGGCGCTAAATGGGTTCCGCTCAATAAAAGTTTTGTTACGCTCGCGAAAATAATTCTACAAGCCGCCGCCAAGCGAATGGATATCAAGAGCATTGCCATAACCTTGCGTTGCATAACCCATCAAGGCTACCGCCATTTATTATTGGCTAGTGAGGAGCAGGAGTCCACTGCTAGTGCGCTGGGTTCCCTTGAAGAATTCATTATTTCCAATGAAGATTCATTGACCCCCAAAAGCGAGCGTTTTAGCGATCTTGATTGTATTTCTGTGTCGTTGGATTATCAGGGGCAACGCTTGGGGTACGTGGTCGCAACTTTACCCACAGCTGATTTTGAAGAGCAGACTTATGTGCCTTCACCCCGTTCAATTGAAGCTGAACTCCATGTTGTTGTGAGTGAGATAGGTTCAATTATCACTCGTTACCAAACGCGTTATCGCGCTATCTTCGTTTATGGTGACCAGGGTTACTGGATTGGGAATAGTTTGGCACTGCGCCAACTGGACAAACATATTGAACAATTAAAAGATATTACTAAACCTATCTTGATTCGCGGAAATAAAGGTACCGGAAAAAGTATTGCGGCCCGTAGTATTCATTGTTCACGCCACAAAGGTATTTTACCTTTTATTGAATCTTCATGTAACGAATGGGAAGAGGGCGCTGCTGCCAGTATTTTACAGGCGCTTTATGCCTATGCAAAAGGCGGCACTTTATATTTGCGCAATATAGATTTTTTGTCGGCTAACAACTTTCGTGTGCTCCAACGGTTTTTGGTGGCTATAAAGCAAGAATTGGACGTGAAAGGTGTGAATGAATCCGTAGCTATTATATTTTCTGTCAGCCGAAAACATTATGCGAGTAATGCAGGTGATCTGTGTGAATGGTTGCAAACTAATACTGCTGAACTCGTTTTACCCGATTTAGCCGAGCGCCGTGATGATTTACGGGATCTGGTAAGTTTTTACATTCGCGATTACGCGCTGTCAGGGGAGTTTGATTTTACCGATCATGCATGGCGTTTACTGGAAACATTTAGCTGGCGAGAAAATGTTACGCAGTTAAAGCAAGTTATTCAAAAGGTTGCCTTGGTCGTGGAGCAGCCTTTGGTTCCAGTTAGTTTGTTAGAACCCTTGCTTAGGGATTAGCGGGAAAGTAATTTAAGGGAGTGTACGAAACGCCGCACAGGATGTGCGGCGTTTTTTTTATTGCCGCACGTTAATATTCATTTGCGGAAAAGGAATTGTTATTTTATGTTCATCAAACGCAATTTTTATTTTTTCATTTAATGCAGATTTCACAGGGCCATAATCTTCTGTTTTCACCCAGGGGCGTACAACAAAATTTACGCTGCTCGCAGCAAGTTCACCTACCGCGATTTCAGCAACAGGTTCGCTTAGTACGCGCTCTTCTTCAGCCAGTACTTTCGAAATAATCTCTTTTACCAGGCGAATATCATCCCCGTAGCTAACGCTAAAAACCATATCAACTCTACGTGTTCTTCGTGCTGAGTAATTGATAATGTTGCCGCTGTAGATTGATCCATTGGGAATAATAACTTCCTTGTTATCACCCGTATAAAGTTTGGTAGAAAAAATTCCGATCGAATCGATAGTGCCAGAGGTTCCTGCGGCTTCAACAAAATCACCCGCTTTAAAAGGGCGAAAAATTAATAACATAAAACCCGCTGCAAAATTTTGTAAGGAGCCCTGCAAGGCCAAACCTATAGCCAAACCCGCAGCGCCGAGCATGGCAATCAATGAATTAGTATTAACTCCCAGGTTATCCAGCACGGCAACTAATACCATCACCAGTAGAAGCGCACGCACAAGCGATTGCAAAAAATTGATGAGAATTTTGTCGAGTTTGGTATGCGCTAATAACTTGCCAATCATACCGCTCAGTATTTTAGCTACTATCTGCCCGACGATAAAAATTGTCAGCGAAATGGCGACCTTAATCGACCATGGAACAACATGAACTTCAAAAAAACTCAGGGCTTGTGCTTCGTCTAACATAATAATCCTCTGATACTTTACGCCACGGGGCCGGTCGTGCGCACACGTTTGCCGCCTTTAACAATTTCTCTAGTTGGCTCACGTGTTGCATTTTTTTGTTTTAAATAGTGATCTATATAATTTTTCGCAGCCATTAAAAAACCCACAACAATAAAAGCTCCGGGTGGTAAGAGCGCGAGAATCATGCCCGGATAATCCTTCCCGAAAATATCCAATGTCCAGTTTGCAGCTTGTGGGCCGAATAATAATTGCATATTGTTAAAAATCATTCCTGTGCCGAGCAGTTCGCGAATAATACCGACGCAAACAAGCACAAGGGTGAACCCAAGTCCCATCATAAAACCATCCAGAGCTGCGGGAAGAATAGTATTTTTGCTAGCAAATGTTTCCGCGCGACCGAGTACTGCACAGTTGGTCACAATCAACGGAATAAAAATTCCAAGTATTTGATAAAGCTCGTAAGTGTAAGCTTTCATTAAAAGTTCGATACAACTCACGAGTGACGCGATAATCATAACGAACGCGGGAAGACGAATAGTGTCGCTAATTTGATGTCGAATTAAAGATACTGCAATATTAGACGCTGTAAGCACCATGAGGGTTGCTAAACCAAGCCCCAATGCATTTACGACAGAAGCACTCACAGCTAGTAGCGGACACAAGCCCAACACTTGCACCAGAGCCGGATTGTTTTTCCAGAGGCCTTTTGTCATTATGTCCTGATAGTCAGCTGGGTTTTGGTTAGGCTCGTCAATCATGCTTTTTCTCCGGATTTTTTACGAATAATTCATCATGATGCGAATCAACAAACTCTAACACTCGTCGAAT
The DNA here is from genome assembly GCA_966096785.1 of uncultured Gammaproteobacteria bacterium. Lineage (GTDB taxonomy): Bacteria > Pseudomonadota > Gammaproteobacteria > Pseudomonadales > Cellvibrionaceae > Cellvibrio. The sequence continues at coordinate 5,061 of CBHTVU010000071.1, forward strand.
TTGGTTTACAACAGCGCGTGGTGTAATAGTCGCCCCGGCGAACTGATCGAAATCGCCGCCATCCTTTTTTACTCTCCAGCGTGTACTTGCAGGGTTGGTTAGGGATTTTCCATTGAAATCTGATATCCATTTATTTTTTGATAATTTGATCTTGTCGCCGAGTCCTGGTGTCTCGTGGTGATCAATGATTCTCACACCGGCTATACTTCCATCAGCATTAATACCAACAATCATACGAATATCGCCACTGTAACCGTCTGGTGCCACCGCAGGAATAATGACCGCAATTGTTTCGTCGGTATGGCGAGCAACATAAATATCGCCACCACTTTTTAAGCCTAATCCTTCCCACGCTGACTCGGGTACTTTAATTGTTTCACTTAATATGTCATTGGTATGTCGCGTTTTAGGCACAATTTCAAAGAGTGCTTTTTGTTGCGCCTCGCGCTCAGCTTTTGTAATACGATCTTTAGTAAGGTCGGCGGTAAATGCCAGCAAAGCCGTTGTGACTAACGCAAAAGCACCAAGCAATAAACTGCTTTTTCCTATCGACGAAAAAATCACTTATTTCGTCTCCTTATCTTTTGCGATAACAACGCGCGATTTGCGGTGACCATAGGTGCGCGGTGTTGTGTAGTAATCGATAAAAGGCGCGGCAAAATTTAGGAACAGTACAGCGAAGGCAACGCCATCTGGATATCCTTTTCCCCACACGCGAATAACATAAATTAAAATTCCTATAGCTGCGCCGTAGATAATGCGACCTTTTTTACTCACAGCAGATGTCACGGGATCAGTCACAATAAAAAAAGCGCCGAGCATGGTCGCACCGGATAGCAAGTGAAACAGCGGTGAACCACCACTGTTTGAACTGCCGTTGTCATAAAAAATAACTGACATTACGGCAAGCGAAAGTAACATGGAGATAGGCGCATGCCAGGTAAATATTTTTCTATAAAGTAGAAATAACCCGCCAATCAGAAAAGCAATATTTACCCATTCCCAAGCCGCGCTGGCAAAATAACCTTTTGATAATAGCGGTTCCTTTTTATAAAACTCCTCAAGCGCGAGCGATGAATTTTGTTTCATCACATCCAACACTGTGGCGGAAGAATAAGCATCTATGGATTTTCCAAAGAAAATTTTATTCAGCGCCTCACTGATACTAACGACATGAGCTCCGTCAATATTATGTGGCGTTGCCCATTGGGTCATAGGAATTGGAAATGATATGAGCAAAATAACGTAAGCGACCATCGCTGGATTAAATGGATTTAAACCCATGCCCCCGTACAATTGCTTCGCCAATACAATTGCACAAAAAGTGCCCACAGTAATTAACCACCAGGGACAATAAGGAGGTAGCGAAATCGCTAGTAAAAATGCGGTTACCAGGGCGCTGTAGTCGCGAAGATAAAAACCCACAGGACGCTTACGCAGCCTTAATACCATCGCCTCGAATGCAAGTGCGCTCGTGCAGGCAATCATTAAATTAAAAAAAACACCTACGCCAAAAAAATATGCGAGCGTGAATATACCCGGCAAAGTAGCGTAAATAACCAACTGCATTATTTGGCTGGTTGTTAGCGGCCCGTGAGTGTGGGGTGATGTGATGTTTAACAGGGCCATTTTATTCGGTACTACTCTTGTTTGGATTGCCGGCTTCTTGTAATTCGCTTTCCGCCTCTGCAATTTTTTGTTTCATCTTCTCAACGGCCAATTGCAGGGCGTTTGCGCTTGGACTGTTTTCGTTTTTTGCTTGTTCCGCTTTTTCAATTGCTTTGATCAGGCGGGCCTGCATGGCCTCTATGTTTGCACGCAATTTTTCTTCTGGAGACTGGTTGGGTTTTGGTTGAGTAAGAATGAAAGCTGTTTGTATTCCATCTTCAGCCGCTTGAACACCTGAGGCTATAAAATCAGTTAATTTTTTTTCCGCTTCAACAAGTTTCAATTGTGCTTGTTTGATGCGAGATTGTTGGCGTACCAACTGCTCTTCCGTAATGGGGAATTCGGGATTTTTGGCTTTAAGTGGAGCTTGCGCACTTTCCAAACTGTTTTTTGCGGCAGCAAGAATACGCACCAACCGAGCCTTTTGTTCATCATGATCAGGTTGAGCATTACTTTTATTAACTTGCGCTGCGTCTTCAAATCGGTTTGCAGTATCTACCTGGGTGAGGTCATCACTGATTAAAGGTGATTCGCCAGTTAACTTTTGTTCTGCTAATTTTAATTTAACCTCATCTGCTGCTTTTTTGCGTGCAAGACGTTTGGTTTCTTTTTCCGCTTCTTCTTTTTCAATGCGAGATTTTCTAAATTCAAATCTTTGCCGTGATCTATCTGCTTTTTCCTTTTCACTCATGTGATTGCGAATATTACTTTTGGCGGCGCGATAATATTGCACCAGGGGTATTTTGCTAGGGCACACGTAGGAACAAGCACCGCATTCGATGCAATCAAAAATATTGTGTGCTTCTAATCGTTCAATGTCTTCTGCTTGTGCATACCAAAATAATTGTTGAGGCAATAAACTTGCCGGGCACGCTTCTGAACACAAACCGCAACGAATACATGCTTGTGCTGGCGGTGGAACGGGTAACTCTTGCTTGTTGGGCGCGAGAATGCAATTTGTCGTTTTAATAACCGGGGCACGCAGGTCGGGCAGAGTAAATCCCATCATTGAGCCACCCATAATAACGCGTGAGGCTTTAGCTGCATCAAAGCCGTGGTGTTGTAAAACAAAATCAAAGGGCGTGCCTATAAGCACATTGATATTGCGTTGTGTTGAGAGTGACTCACCCACGACAGTTGTCACTCGCGAAATTAATGGTTCGCCAAATCGCACGGCGCGCCATGCTGCCGCTACAGTCCCTACATTAACGCAAATCGCGCCTATCTCGGCAGAGTGGTGGCCAGAGGGAGTTTCGCGGCCCGTTAATATTTGGATTAATTGCTTTGCTCCGCCGGAGGGATACTTTGTGGGTATCACTGTCAATTCGATGCTCGCATGCTTTTCAGGCGTAGCCGTATTTTTAATTGCGTTTTGCAGAGCTGCGATGGCTTTTGGTTTGTTATCTTCTACAGCGATTAGAATACGTTGCGGGTTATGCAAGATATGGCTGATTAAAAAAGCTCCCGCGACTATATCTTCTGCGCTCGTTTGCATGAGCATATCGTCTGCAGTGATATAGGGCTCACACTCCGCGCCATTAATGACGAGCGTATCAATTTCTTGTGTTGATTTGGTTGTGAGTTTTACTGCTGTTGGGAAACCTGCACCACCTAAACCCGCAACGCCTGCTCCACGAATTTTTGCAAGTAGATTGAGTGGCTCTACTGCTAAATAATTTTCGCAAGGTTCGGTAGTAATAAATTTGTGTTCGCCATCAGTTTTAATTTGAATAGATTCGCCGTGCATCCCTGACGGATGAGGTAAAACAAATTTATCAATTGATAAAACCTGTCCCGAGCTGGACGCATGAACATTCACACTAAAAGTGCCATCTGCTTCTGCAATTAATTGCCCTGCTAATACTTTATCACCCACCTGCACGACAGGTTTCGCAGGTGTGCCTAAATGTTGGTTGAGCGGAATAATAAGCTGCGGTGGAATCGGTAAATCGCCTAAAGGAAGTTGCGTCGATTGCGATTTATTTTCAGGCGGATGAATTCCACCGGGGAAATCCCATAATTTAATTGAAGTGGGTTTGGTATTCATCAGGCGGCCTGGCCTTGCTGAATTTTATCAGTAGCGATTAGATTTAATGGCGTAGCCTCAGGTGATTTCCACGTCCAGTTTGTCGCTACAGGGATCATATCAATACAATCGACAGGGCAGGGATCAATGCACAAATCGCAACCCGTGCATTCATCGGCAATAACGGTATGCATTTGTTTTGCTGCGCCAAGAATGGCATCTATAGGGCACGCTTGAATGCATTTGGTACAACCAATACATTCGGCTTCACGAATAAAAGCCACTTTTTTTTCTTCAGACTCTACGCCATGTTCAGCATCCAATGATGGTGCTTCCATATCCAGCAAATCAGCCAGTGCGTTAATGGTTGTTTGGCCGCCGGGCGGACACTTATTAATTGCCTCACCATCTACAATTGCTTGTGCGTAAGGTTTACAACCCGGGTATCCGCATTGACCACATTGAGTTTGCGGCAAAATATTATCGATTTGTTCAACAATAGGGTTGCCTTCCACTTTATAACGCACAGCAGCAAAACCGAGAATGGCCCCGAACAATAACGACAGGCTTACCAATGCAGTAAGCGCTGAAATAATAGAGTGGTTAAAAATAAATTCAAACATGATTCAAGGTTTTGTCATGTTGCCGTTAAGGTGAGTAACGTTTATCGATATAAACCCACGCGGAGATTCCGGAGCCAAGCTTCACAGCTATTCGCTTGTAGCTATCAACTTCATACTTGTCCGCGTGCTGCAGTTCTTCATGAGTAATTTGAAAAACTTTGCCTTCTACTCGATCTGAATCTACACCAGAAAATTTAGCAATGGGATGATGCGTTTCTCCGCTAGTGGTAACAACCGTAGAATCTTCTATAGCGATCATCTCCAACGAAAAACCGTGCAATACGTCCGGCATGCCTTCTAATGTGCGTCCGAACGTGGACAGCTGGACATTTTCAAGTTGTAGAGTGCCGTATGAAAATAAATGCTCCACTAGCGCGCTCCCAACCCTGTGAAACCCATAAATGCAAGCGACATTAAACCAGCGGTAATCATTCCAATAGCGGCACCTTTAAACGGCTGAGGTACATCTGCAACTGCAAGACGTTCACGCATGGCCGAAAATAAAATTAGCACAACTGAAAAACCCACTGCACCACCGAATCCATACATGGTTGACTCAAAGAAATTGTGTGCTTTTTGCGTATTTAATAAGGCAACGCCAAGCACGGCACAATTCACGGTAATCAATGGCAAAAACACACCCAGCACGCGGTACAACAGTGGGCTGGTTTTTTCCATGAACATTTTTACGAATTGAACTACGGCGGCTATGACAAGAATAAACGCAATGGTGCGCAAATATTCCAGGCCCATGGGTGATAAAAGCCAGTGATCAACCACATAGGTACACACTGAAGCAAGGGTCATCACGAATGTTGTGGCGGCACCCATGCCAATAGCAGACTCGAGCTTGTTGGATACACCCATAAACGGACATAAACCTAAAAATTGCACCAGCACAAAATTATTAACTAATATTGTGCCGAGCAAAATCAGGAAAAATTCGTTGATGGACATTTAATCCTCACTGATAAGAAAACGCATAGACCGGATGAAAACAACACCAATAAACCTTGACCAAAATTATCGCGTCAAGGTTTTTCCTGTTCGGTTACATCACGCGTTGGCCGGGTTTTGCACCTGTATGTGGTTCGAGTAAATAAATTTCTTTATCGCCAGGACCCGCTGCCAATACCATACCTTCGCTCATACCAAACTTCATTTTGCGCGGTTTAAGGTTTGCAACCATGACAGTCAATTTGCCAATTAAATCTTTTGGATCATAGGCACTTTTAATTCCGGAAAATACATTGCGTTTTTCGCCACCGAGATCAAGAGTTAAGCGCAATAATTTATCCGATCCCTCCACATGTTCAGCGTGCTCAATAAGCGCAATGCGCAAATCAACTTTTGCAAAATCATTAAACTCGATTTCAGTTGCAATAGGATCTGTTAGCGGGGCTGTCGCTGTTGTTTGAGTTGCGCCTTGGTTTGCAGCAGCTAAAGCTTCTTTGGTGGCTTCGAGCATCGCATCCACCTTTTCTTTTTCAATCCGCGTAAGCAATGGTTTAAATTCATTGAGTTTCTCACCCCTGCGGAAACTTACTGGCGCAGTCCAGTTCAGTGTCTCGTTGAGGAATATTTCTGCGTCCGCCGTGAGGGACGGTACTACCGGTTTTAAATAGGTGAGGATTGCGCGAAACATATTGATACCCAAGCTGCAAACTTGTTGTGTTTGCGCTTCGGCGCCTGCTTGCTTGGCTAATGTCCAGGGCGCTTGGGTCGCTATATATTCATTTGCCAAATCGGCTAATGCCATAATCTCACGCATCGCTTTGCTAAAATCACGCGCTTCGTAATGTGAGGCAATGATTTCGCCCGCCTCAACAAACTTCGACCACAGCTCCGGGCTTTCAATCTCTGTTGCCAATGTGCCACCAGCATTATTAATAAACTTCGCTGTACGGCTTGCTATATTTACGACTTTTCCAACCAAATCGCTGTTAACACGCTGGATAAAATCTTCGAGATTTAAATCTATATCGTCTACAGCGCTGGTTAATTTTGCAGCGAAGTAGTAACGCAAATATTCAGGATTTAAATAATCAAGATAAGTTTTTGCGTTAATAAATGTACCGCGTGATTTACTCATCTTGGTGCCGTTAACAGTTACAAATCCATGCACGCAAATTTGTGTGGGCGTGCGTAGTTTCACGGAGTGCAGCATGGCCGGCCAAAACAATGCGTGGAAATTAACGATATCTTTACCAATAAAATGATAAACCTCAGCGGTTGAATCCTGCTTCCAATATTCCATCCAGTCGATGCCATTTTTGTCGGCGTAATTTTTAAGGCTGGCGATATAACCTATGGGAGCATCCAGCCACACATAGAAAAACTTTCCAGGTTGGTTGGGAATTTCAAAGCCGAAATAGGGCGCATCGCGGGATATATCCCATTCTTGCAAACCGCTGTCGAGCCACTCGGCCATTTTGTTGGCGACTTCATCTTGCAAGTGCCCTGCGCGAGTCCAATCTTTTAAGAAGTCACTGAACACGGGTAAGGTGAAGAAAAAATGTTCAGAGTCTTTTGCTACGGGTGTGGCGCCTGAAATTGTGGATTTGGGGTTGATTAAATCCATGGGAGAATAGGTAGCACCGCATTTTTCGCAGTTGTCGCCGTATTGATCTTCGCTTTTACATTTTGGACATGTGCCTTTGATATAGCGGTCCGCTAAAAACAATTGCTTTTCCGGATCATAGGCTTGAGAAATATTTCGGCTCGCAATATGCCCATTGGCTTTTAAACGATCATAAATCATGTAGGACAGATCGCGATTTTCGTCTGAATGAGTGCTGTAAAAGTTAGTGAAATTAATGTTGAAGCCCGCCGATACAGCTTCATGATCGCGTTTAATATTGGCGATGTGTTCTTCAGCAGTAATTCCTTTTTCTTCCGCCTTCAACATGATGGCAGTGCCGTGTGCGTCGTCTGCGCAGAAGTACAGGCAATCATTACCGCGCAAGTTTTGAAACCTTACCCAAATGTCTGTTTGAATTTGCTCAAGCATATGGCCAAGGTGCAAATCGCTATTGGCATAGGGAAGGGCGCTTGTAACAAGGATTTTACGGGCATTAGTTGAAGGTCGGGTCATGAGTTTCCTGCGAATTCTACGGATTGAGTCTGAGCTACTGGTTTGCGCCTGGCGCAACCATACCAGTGATGGTTTATAGCCCCGATTTGCTATGATTTTGAAAGGCGCGCACTATACCATTTTTTGCGACCGATTTCAGACGAATCTCAATAGCAGCTGAGTACTTTTTATGCAGCAGACTGGCCATACGGTAGAACCGTGGAGCTATTGCCGTGGCATCTTTCCTTCATGGATACTTATAGTAGCGTGGTTGTCTGAATTTTTACTTTCTTACCTTGTATGCCTATTTCTTTTATGGAGACTCAAATGGAAGACTCATCTACTACACAAAGTGAATCTAACAATCTACCCGTGGCAGTTTCGCAAGATTCAAAAAATATTGCCCTGCTAATGTGGCTGGGTACAATCTTTTTTAGTTTTATTCCTGCGCTGGTAATTTATTTGATAAAAACCGAGGATGGTTATTTGGCAGATCAAAGTAAGGAGGCGCTTAACTGGTCGATCACGGTATTCATTGGCACTATTGTTGGTTGGATTCTTTGTATTATTTTAATCGGCTTCCTGGTGCTTTTTGCGATTGGAATTTTAAATGTTGTGTTTTGTATTTTGGGCGTCATAGCGACTTCCAGCGGCAAGACATTTCGAGTTCCATTTGCAATCAGGATTATTAAATAAATTTTGTCGCTTTACTCTTCCACTAAGGGGCACATCTGTGCCCCTTTTCTTTTTTATTGCACCAATCTTTTTCAGATAATAGGAAAAATACTGACATTTTTTAAAATTGCATTAAAAGGGCGCTAATATTTATGGTATTGCCAAGTGTGCTTTTTTATGGTGCATTTGTCTTATTAAATCCTTGAAAAAACCACTATTTTCTTGGCACGTATTTCGCTCCGATCTGATTGCCCATAATAAGTTAGTAGGTGTCAAATGGCTAAACCTGTTTTTTACGATGAGATGATGGTTGCCCCTGAGGCGCTGAGGCCTCACTACCAAGCTTACGGTGGATGGTTAGATAATTTACCCAAGGAACGGTTAGCGCGAAAAAAAGCGGAGGCGGATTTAACGTTTCATCGCTTGGGAATCACTTTCGCTGTTTACGGGGAAGAGGCGGGTACTGAGCGTTTAATTCCTTTCGATTTATTGCCGCGCATAATTCCGTCAGATGAATGGAAAATGTTACAAAAAGGATTAGAGCAACGTGTTAAAGCCTTAAATTTATTTCTGCATGACATCTATCACGGTCAGGAAATTTTACGTGCGGGCCTGGTTCCCGCCGAGCAAATTTTACGCAACGCGCAATATCGCCCGGAAATGCAAGGCGTAGATGTTCCCAATAATATTTACGCACACATTGCCGGTGTAGATATGGTGCGTGCGGGTAAAGGTGAATTTTACGTACTCGAAGATAATTTGCGTGTGCCCTCCGGCGTATCCTACATGCTCGAAAATCGCAAAATGATGATGCGATTATTTCCCGAATTATTTGTTAAACATGCTGTAGCACCCGTGCAACATTATCCTGATATGTTGCTCGACAATTTGCGCATGTGCGCGCCCCAAGGTGTGGAAAATCCAACGGTTGTTGTACTGACACCGGGAAGTTTTAACTCTGCTTATTTTGAGCATGCGTTTTTAGCACAGCAAATGGGTGTTGAATTGGTGGAGGGTCGCGATTTATTTGTGCGCGACGATTCAGTTTATATGCGCACTACACAAGGACCAAAACGGGTTGATGTTATCTATCGTCGTTTGGACGATGACTTTTTAGATCCACTTGCATTTCGTCAGGACTCGATGCTTGGTGTTGCGGGTTTATTATCCGTATATCGCGCAGGTCGTGTGACGCTTGCAAATGCAATTGGCACTGGCGTAGCAGACGATAAATCAATTTACCCCTATGTTCCCGACATGATTCGTTTTTATTTGGACGAAGCACCTATTTTAAATAATGTCCCAACTCATATGTGCAGAAAGCCGGAAGATTTGGCCTACGTACTCGAACATTTGGAAGAGTTGGTGGTGAAAGAAACTCACGGTGCTGGTGGTTATGGAATGTTAGTGGGCCCTGCTGCAACTAAAGCAGAAGTTGATGAGTTTCGTTCACACCTGATGGCAAACCCCAACAAATATATTGCTCAGCCTACGCTTGCTTTATCAACCTGTCCTATTTTTGTTGAATCCGGAATTGCACCGCGCCACATAGATTTGCGGCCATTTGTTTTATCCGGGAAAGATATTCGTATGGTGCCAGGCGGCTTAACGCGCGTGGCATTGCGCGAGGGTTCGTTGGTGGTAAATTCATCGCAAGGTGGTGGCACAAAAGATACCTGGGTATTGGAAGAATAGTTTTTTAAGTATTTTAAATTTTGCTAATTTTTCGATACTTTTTGCGTTACAAAGGTTGATGGAGAGAAATATGTTATCTCGCACCGCAGATCATTTATTTTGGTTGGCACGCTATATAGAACGCGCTGAAAATATTGCGCGTTTGCTAGACATTACATGGCAAACGTCCCTCGCACCGCAGTCTGCTGAGAGTGCAAGCCGAAATTGGCAAGCTGCACTTTTGTGCAACGACCAATTACCGGCTTATTCAAAAACCTATCCCGAAGTTACCGCGGAAAATGTTCTGGCGTTTATGGTTTTTGATGCACACAATCCTTCGTCGATTTTTTCATGTTTAAAAACAGCGCGTGAAAATGCACACGCAGTGCGCGGAACTTTAACGTCAGAGATGTGGGAAACCATAAATTCAACGTGGCTCGAAATGCTAAATATTAGCAGGCGAAAATTGCAAGACGAAGAATTTTCCGGATTTTTCGAGTGGGTTAAAACCCGCTCATCGCTTTCACGCGGTGTTACTTTTGGCACCATGTTACACGACGACGCATTTTGTTTTATTCGTTTGGGAACCTATCTGGAACGTGCGGATAATACGGCACGATTATTGGATGTTAAATATTACTTGATCGCTGAAGGAGAGCCCATAGGCACTGCCGCTGATTATTATCAATGGGGGGCGCTATTAAGATCGGTATCAGCGTTTGAGATTTATCGTCGCGTGTATCGCGATAGTGTGTTGCCTAATAAGGTCGCGGAATTACTCATTATTAATTCTGAATTACCGCGGTCATTAACAACCTGTATGACAGAAGTGGCGTCTATGTTGCAAAAATTGGCGAACCAACATTCCCACGAAACCCAGCGTTTAGCGGGGCAGCTTAGCGCGCAATTACGTTATTTAAAAATCGATGAAATTTTAGAGGAGGGTTTGCACCCTTATTTAGAAAAGTTCCAACATAAAATTTACGATTTAGGCATGCGTATTAGCCACGATTTTTTAATGCCTATGAGAGCAGCCTGATAAACCACAACGAAAATGAGAGGGAAATTTTATGCTGATCAGCATCCAGCACGAAACTGTTTACCGCTACTCCACGCCGGTAGATTACACCATTCAACATTTACGTTTAACGCCGCGGCAAGAAGCACATCAACAAGCTATAGATTGGAAGATCACCACACCGGGCAAGCACCAACGTCATCTCGATGCTTACGGTAATGTCGGTCATATTTTGGTGTTAGATAGACCCCACGAAGAAATTCGTATCAGCGTCTCGGGGCAAGTTGAAATATCCAAAGAAAATGCGCACCTGCCATCAGACGGCGGTGAAATTCCTCTACTGGTTTATTTACAACCAACGCATTTAACAACCGCTGACGAGGCTATCAAAGAATTGGCTATGACGGCTTTTCGTTCCAAGCGTGGTGCAATTGATTCCATGTTTAAATTAATTGATGGAATTCAGGATGCAATTGATTATGTGCCGGGCACCAGTTTGGTCACGAGTACGGCTGCGCAAGTAGTTAATGCTGGTATGGGTATATGTCAGGATCATGCTCATGTTTTTATTGCATGCTGTCGTGCGCTCGATTTACCAGCACGTTACGTGAGTGGTTATATTCACCCTGACGATTCCGATCATGCTGCAAGCCATGCCTGGGCCGACGTTTGGCTTGAGGGTACGGGTTGGGTGAGTTTTGATATTGCCAACGCAAACTTTGCTGCATCTGAACATTGTCGTCTCGCCGTAGGGCGCGATTATCTCGACGCTTGTCCGGTACGCGGTGTTCGGCATGGAGGTGGTGCAGAGGCTATGGAAGTAAATGTTCGTATCGCCCATCCAGATTCGGCGGGTGTGCTGCTACAATCTATAGTGTCTTATCCACCCATTGAGCTGGCATCCGCGAAGGGATTTCAACATCAATAAATTTTTAATGCTCTGAGTCTGACCTTGGAGCGCTTCTCCAAGGTTTAGATGTATGACGTATTGTATTGGTTTGCAAGTTGATTCCGGATTGGTTTTTTTATCTGATTCGCGTACTAATGCCGGTGTTGATCATATTAGTACTTTTCGCAAAATGACCATTTTAGAGCGTACTGGCGATCGCGTGATGGTATTGCTGAGCTCAGGGAATTTGGCTATTAGCCAGGCCGTTGTTAATGAATTAAAACCCATTGATAACAGCCCGCTGGTTGAAGCAAAAAACATGGTAGAAGCCGCCCGCATTATCGGTGATGCGCTGCGCAGGGTTTATGCGCGCGATGCTGAATCATTAAAAGAATTTGGCTTGGAGTTTTCCGCCAATTTTATTTTCGGTGGACAAATTGCGAAAGAACCACCCGCATTATTTCAGATTTACGCTGCGGGAAATTTTATTGAGACCACTCGCGAAACACCTTATTTTCAGGTGGGGGAGTCTAAATACGGTAAGCCGATTATTGACCGTGTTGTACAACCAGGCACCAGCTTGAAAGATGCGGCGAAATGCGCATTAATCTCCATGGATTCTACAATTCGTTCCAATTTAAGCGTAGGTATGCCGCTTGA
>CBHTVU010000072.1:0-17186 GCA_966096785.1 uncultured Gammaproteobacteria bacterium
CAGGCATTGAATTAAACCCGGATTAGATCAGCAGAACAACCCGACAAGTTTTGTGTAAAAAGTATTCAAGGTTGAAAGCGACCATTATAAATTGCGTGAACGCATGCAATTTATAACAGCTGTGTCGTAAAAAGCCGAGAAAAATCAGGGTGTAAGCTAAGATTAAGTTGTATGTTGAATTCATCTTAGCTACCATTAGCGCCCGCTTTGGGGGGAGGTATTGCTGTTGAATAAAACCAGTAACACCAAGCGTCGCCAGCTCATTGTTGGCAACTGGAAAATGAATGGAAACCAGCAAATTAATGCTGTGTTGTTAGCTGAAGTTGTTGCAGGCTGGCAAGGTGAACACGATGCAGATGTAGTCATTTGTCCACCCAATCCTTATTTACTACACACATATGAAAATATTTCCGGCTCAGCCATTTTTTTGGGTGCGCAAAATGTAAGTCAGTATGAAGCAGGTGCTTATACCGGTGAGGTATCTGCGCAAATGCTCTCAGAATTACATTGCAAATTTGTAATTATTGGTCACAATGAGCGCCGTCGTTTACAGGCTGAAACTGATGATCAAGTTGCGCAAAAGTTTATAGCAGCGCAGCGTGAAAACTTGATTCCCATACTATGTATAGGCGAATCCTTAGCTCAGCGCGAAGATGGAAAATACATCGACGTTATCGGGCGACAATTAGACGCTGTAATCTCGTGTGTTGGCCGAGACAAGTTTTTAAACGCAGTTGTCGCTTACGAGCCGGTATGGGCCGTAGGAACGGGTAAGACTGCAACACCTCAGCAAGCACATGAAGTGCACAGGTTTATCCGGGAGCACTTGGGTAGCGTGGCTGAAGAAGTGAGAATTTTGTACGGTGGTAGTGTAAAGGCGAGCAATGCTGAGCAACTTTTTGCGCTGCCTGATATCGACGGAGCTTTGCTTGGTGGTGCTTCGCTTGATGCTAAAGAGTTTTTGAAAATTTGTAAGGCTGCTGATAAGTAATAGTCAATGAACCTTGTGTTCATAAGTCATCATCAGCAAAATGTTTAATCGATATCTTACTAAGAAGAGATCCAGAAATGGAAAAGTTAGTATTAATTGTTCACTCAATATCTGCATTGGCTATCATCGCATTGATTTTAGTACAGCAAGGTAAGGGTGCTGCGGTAGGTGCGTCATTCGGTTCCGGCGCTTCTCAAACGGTGTTTGGTAGTGATGGCGGTGGTAGCTTTTTCACTCGTGCCACTGCAGTTTTTGCGACTATATTTTTTGTGTTAAGCCTCGTCTTGGCCGTAATGGCGAAAAACCATTCAAAAGTTGCTTTGCAAGGCGTTCCGGTGCCGGCGAGTGTTCAACAAGCCCCTGCTGCACAAGCACCAGTAGATGTTCCTGCTGCGCAAAATCAAGCTGCGCCTGCAGCGAATGATGTTCCTGCATCTGCACCGGAGCAAAATAAATAAGATTCAAGCCCGAGTGGTGGAATTGGTAGACACGCTATGTTGAGGTCGTAGTGGCGTAAGCTGTGCCGGTTCGAGTCCGGCCTCGGGTACCATATAGATTGACACCCTAAGGTGTTTAAAAAAGCCCGCACATTGCGGGTTTTTTTATCGCTAAATTCTTTCTTATTTCCACGTTCTTTCTGAATGACTCTAAGGTCCCGATGTTGTATACAAAACCGTAAGCAACTTATTACGTAACTAGGGTTGGCTATCCTCAGAACTGTATTCTCTGATAATCGCGTGATTGCATAATAATCTTGAGTATGGATTCAACGCTTTTGGACCGCTTTTTATGTGGCTGATATCAAAAAACAATTCGCGTACACGATGGTTTGACACCACGAGTGTGAATTCCCCATCTTAAATTGTTCAAAAGTTCCGCTGGAAACTTGTAGATGGAATCCTGTTTGTTGTCACTTCACACGCCGCTGGGAAATATATCAAGCATTTGCAAAGCTTAAAGTTTTACGAATTGTATGGTGGAGAGAGATAAACAGAAAGGAAATATACTTTGATGGGTTACAAATTAATTCTACGCGTCCCTGCGTCAGTTTCGTTCTATTGCGTAACTCTGTATTTAACGTGTTACTGAGTTTCGTGTTCGCTAATAAATGAGAGTCTATCAATTCCCGCGCGTTCGATAGCAGCCATTACTTTCGCGATAACACCGTAGTTAACCTTTTCATCCGCATTTAAATTCAAACGGATTTCAGGATTCTCTGCTTTGCGCTTAATTAACTCACCCTCTATTTCAGCAATGGGATAACCTTCTTTGTCGATGTATATTTTCCCCGCCTCATCAACGCTAATAACCGTAGGTTTTTCTGGTTCCTTTTGTTGATAAGTTGGTTGTGTGTCAGGCAGGTTTACGTTGATAGTATTGGTGAGCATGGGTGCGGTAATAATAAAAGTTACCAACAGCACCAGCATTACATCCACTAAAGGCGTAACGTTAATCTCACCAAATACTTCATCGCTGTCACTGCCGCCAGAAGAAAAAGCCATTATGCCAATACCTCATTAGTGGTTTCGGTTTTTGATTTTGCAAAATCATTTACACGATTAGCAGTTTTGGTTGCAGGAATTGTGTGTACGCGGAAACCGGATTTTTGTACGAGTGTAATAAAATCAGTAGCGAAATCATCAAGATCAGCGGCAATTAATTTCAAACGACGCAAGAAAAAGTTGTAAGCGAGAACAGAAGGAACTGCTACAGCGATGCCTACACCCGTTGCAACCAAAGCTTCACCAATGGGGCCTGCAACCACTTCAATATTTGCAGAAGACTTACTGGAAATAGCAGTCAACGCCAAAATAATTCCGAATACAGTGCCGAATAATCCTACGAAAGGCGCCGTGCTTCCGATAGATGCCAGTACTGCTAAACCGCTCTCCAGAGAGCGACGTTCTTTATGAATTTGTTGGCGAAGATGCCGCTCTAGCAAATCCTGTCTGTCCCAACTATTTTCCAAATTATTCGCAGCCGGTGTGGAATCAGCGCTGCGCAAGGTTGTAAACCCTATTGCTGCGACGCGTGCGGTTGGTCCTACATATTTTTCCAGTGACGCAGCAGCATTCAGGTCTGCTGCGCTCCAGAAATCTTTTTTGAAGCGTCTGTTTTGAATTCCCAGGAGCGCATGTTGAACGCCTTTGAGAATAATTAATGTCCAGGTAATTACTGAAAAAACAGCCAGTGACCACAATGTCCATTCAACGATATGCTTGTACAACTCATTCATAAAAATTACTCACTTAAATTACATCGAAAAAAATAATGGTTAATGCGTTTTGCTGAATAACGATTAATTACTCAAGCGAAAATCAATTGGTACTTCTACCCATCCTTCAACAGGCGTTTCACCTCTGCGCGCTGGAACAAATGTCCAACGTTGTACCGTTTGTGTTGCAGCCTGATCAAGAATTTTTCTTCCGCTCGATGTCTTAACTTCAACGGATTTTGCTTTTCCGTCAGGTTGAACAAGCACGCTTAATATAACGGTTCCTTCCCATCCTTTTTCTTGTGCAGCCTCGGGATAAACAGGTGGAGGATTATTTAGATAAGCGGCCGTTGCAGAGGCTTCTGTTAATTTTTCAACGGGTTGTGCCGGGCCTTCTACTACTGGTGTTGGATCAACATATTTTTCAACAATATTTGGATTGTCGGTCGGAGGTTTTGGTGTTACAGGTGGCTTTGGCGGTTGCTTTTTAACTTCTTTGGGAGGTTCAACAACTTGCGGTGGAATAACAGGCGGAACATATTTTTCTAATTTAATTTTCGGTATTTCAACTTTTTTTACTGCCTCAACAATTGGTTGATAATAAAAATACCCAAACACAAGAAGGTGCAAGCCAATTACGGCGGCAGCAAATATTGTTGTACCTAAACGGCGATACTTTGGATAAACCAATTCAATTGGCTTATCCAGTTTTACCTGGCGTGGCACCAAGGGAATAACGTCAGCAGATTTAAGTTGCGCTGATTTGCCTTTATGAATGCGCACTTGCGCGCGTGCATGGCGTCGGTCATGAGCATAGGGTTCAGAGTAAGCCGGAGCACTCATAGTCACATCCTTCCCGGTATAGCGGGGATTGTTAAACGAATATAAAAAGTCTTGTCAGATGTGTTTATGATTTAGGAGTCAACACCGCTGGCAAGTCTCATATTCATGATGTTTTGCAGCATCTATGCCAGAATCCTTTCCTAAGGTTAAACGTTGAAAAAAAACAAAAATTGCGACAAATTTAATCAACAAAAGCCGTGAAATTGAATTAAGTAAACTTTGAGGAATATAGTTAGATTGATTGGCTTTTACGCGCGCGCAGGAAGTAGCAATGAATAAAATAGAATGTTTGAAATTGAGCAATTTAATTGTTTGCATAACAACAGTGCTGATTTTTTAACTTCGCGAATTTGAATTTTATTTAGGATGCATCAGGGCTGTAGCTCCAGCGTGGTATTAATAATAAAATAATCATAGAAATGATGGCGATTATCACGGAGCCCCAAATTGCTAAAGGCGCTGCTGCTACACGATCTGGATAGATGTGAATTGCTGCTCCTAAACCAATTCCATTACCTGCAGTGACCAACAAAAAAGCCGTTAGATCATGAAAACGACGCGCTTTATTGGCACCTAAAGACCATTGCGGATGCGTGTTATAGCTGGGTAATTCTTCGTGAGCGTTACCGAGTTGTTCGAGTGCTGAGAGAAAGCGGCGCAAATTAGTAATGGCGCGTTCCCCTTTATAATTTAAAAAAGCCAGGCACAGCGATGCGGCTGGAAATCCCGGCAGTAACCATTCCACTGGCACTCCACCACCATTACTCGGTTTTAATGCGACGAGCGCGGCTAATAGACTTAATACCAATGTCGCGTAAAGCGATAGGGCTTGTTGGCGTTGGCTAATCCGTGTATTAACTTCTTGATAGGCTGCGATAAAACGATAATTCGCATCAACAATGTATTTATTTGTCATAAATTTCATCCAGCAAAAAATAAGCATAAAAAAAAGGGTGCTGTTTGCACCCTTGTGTAGAAATTGATTTGGTTTCTAAGAGCGAGGATCAGGTGTTAAACGTAAGTAAGGCTTTACCACTGTGTAACCCTTAGGAAAACGGCGTTGAATTTCGTCAGCATCTTGCAATGCAGGCACTATGACTACGTCATCACCCGATTTCCAATTTCCTGGTGTTGCAACCTTGTGGTGCTCAGTCAATTGCAAGGAATCTATAACCCGTAAAATTTCATCAAAATTTCTGCCAGTGCTGGCAGGATAAGTAATTATCAGCCGAATTTTTTTGTTCGGGTCGATAATAAACAAGGATCGCACAGTTGCTGTAGTGCTCGCATTAGGGTGAATTAAATCGTAGAGCTCGGACACTTTGCGATCCGCATCAGCCAGAATAGGAAAGTTCACTATAGTGTGTTGAGTTTCATTAATATCGCCAATCCATCGGTGATGTGATTCCACTGGGTCAACACTTAACGCAACAGCTTTGACGCCGCGTTTGGTAAACTCAATTTTTAATTTTGCAGTCAACCCAAGTTCTGTTGTGCAAACCGGCGTGAAATCGGCGGGATGTGAAAATAAAACTCCCCAGCTTTTACCTAGCCATTCGTGAAAGTGAATTTTGCCTTCGCTGGAATCTTGGACAAAGTCGGGTGCTTCATCGCCTAAACGTAAACTCATGATTGGCTCCTGTTAATTAGCGTTAAATTCAACAAGTTCATAGTAAGTTTATCGAGCTGACAATAAAAATAATTTTTAGTGCTTTGCTTAGAACAAAAAATAGATCTGCAACCGATATAAAAAAGCCCGGCGTGTTAGGCCGGGCTTTTTGCTGGGCTGATAATAAAACTCAGCGCCTTGCGCGCGCTAATTTATCTATAACAGAAATCATTAGATCAATTTCTTCGCAGGTATTATAAAACGCGAATGAAGGGCGAACTGTTGTTTCAACACCGAATCTGCGAAGAATAGGCTGTGCACAATGATGACCGGAACGCACAGCAATTCCTTCATGATTGAGCGCGCTGCCCACCTCTTCGGTTTTGTAACCATCTAATACAAACGACAACACGCTCGCTTTATTTGTAGCGGTTCCAATTAATCGGACGCCTGGAATTGGCTGTAAACGTTGCGTTCCGTAAACAAGTAAATCATGTTCATAGCGTGCGATACGATCCATACCAATACGTTGCACATAGTCTATGGCCGCGCCCAAACCAACTGCGTCAGCGATATTGCCTGTGCCCGCTTCAAAGCGATTTGGCGCATCTTGATAAACAATTCGGTCGAAGGTCACATCGGCAATCATATTGCCTCCACCTTGCCAGGGAGACATATTTTTTAAATGTTCCGATTTTCCGTATACCACACCAATTCCGGTGGGGCCGAATACCTTGTGACCCGAGAACACAAAAAAGTCAGCGTCCAAAGCTTGCACATTAACGCTCATGTGCGATACAGATTGAGCACCGTCGACTATTACAGGAATTCCGTTTGCATGAGCAATATCAATGATGTCTTTGATGGGAGTAACAGTTCCCAATGCGTTGGATACTTGCGTAACAGAAATTAATTTTGTTCTACCATTGATAAGCTTACTAAATTCATCAAGTAAAATCTGACCGCTATCATCTACTGGAATAACACGAAGTTTTGCACCGACACGTGTAGCGAGCATGCTCCATGGGACTATATTCGCGTGATGCTCCAATTGAGATACGATAATTTCGTCGCCAGCACCAACATGTTGTTGACCGAAAGTGTTAGCAAGTAAATTAATACCTTCAGTCGCACCACGAACAAAAATAATTTCATCCGATGATTTTGCACCAATAAAGTTTGAAACTTTATTGCGGGCGCCTTCATAAGCATCGGTAGCGCGTGCCGCTAGTTCATGTGCAGCACGATGTATGTTTGAATTTTCGTGTTCGTAAAAATAACTGACACGTTCAATCACTGATTTTGGTTTTTGCGTTGTGGCTGCGTTGTCAAACCACACTAGTGGCTTGCCATTCACTCGCTCCGATAAAATCGGAAAGTCACGTCGAATTGCGTTTATGTCAAAACCTTGCGATTCGGCAGCAAAGTGGCCTTGCTTGGGTGAATTACCAAACACAGGTTGTTGAGTATTTGAATCCAGAAAATAAAACTGCGAGTCAGGTGTTTTGGTCGCTGGGCTAGGCGCATCAAATTTAGTAAAACTAAATTCTGCCGCTAACAATTGTTGGATATCTCGTTCACCCGGTAAACCAGAAGCATTAGGTGATACACGATCAGCGCCAGCCGCTTGTGGTTGATGATAATTACCTGAGTTGGTTTCTAGTGTATGTGGAATCTGCGAATTGTTTGGTGAAGGTGGTTTAGACGCAAACAAATTTTGATTTGCGTTAGTTACAAATCTATCTTCGGCTAACAAACTTCTTAAGTCATCATCACCCGGTAAACCAAAATCATGCGGCGAAGCTTGTGTTGCTAATTGATCGATATGCAGATTTGCAAGAGGGTATGTGCTCGCGTTCTCCGCAAAATAATAATTAGATGCTGGAGCAATTGCTGTTTGCTTTTCTGCTTCACGTGAAGGTACGAATGGCAAAGCAGACAGTGATGCTTCACTCGCATCAAAATTAGAAAGGCTGCGCCCGAACTGAGGTTTTTGCGGCGCTTGTTGTGCAATCGCAGGCCTCAAACTCGAAACAATAGGTTCTGCGTTTGGCAAAGCCTGAAAAAACTCATTGGCCATAGCGGCCAATGATTGAAGATCTGGCAAACCTTGATGGTCAGTCATATCAATGCTCGATTTATCGCTTCAGAAGTAAGTATCGCTACAGAATTATTTATAGGTGTCTGGATAATCGTGATATTTACTCACGTCAACATCTTCCAACACAGCCAAAGCATCTTCCGTTAATACTGCTAGCGAACAATAAAGTGAAATCAGATAAGACGCTATTGCATTGCGACCTATACCCATAAAGCGAACAGATAAACCTGGACTTTGTTGGCCAGCCAAACCAGGTTGGTATAAACCAATAACGCCTTGGCGTTTTTCACCAACACGTAATAATAAAATTTTTGTCTTTCCGTTTTCATCAATCGGTAACTTATCCGATGGGATCAGCGGAATTCCACGCCAGGTAATAAATTGCGAACCAAATAAGCTTACTGTAGGTGGGGGAACACCACGGCGAGTGCATTCACGACCAAAAGCAGCAATGGCTAATGGATGTGCAAGAAAAAATCCCGGTTCTTTCCAAACTCTGACTAACAATTCGTCCAAATCATCTGGAGTGGGTGCGCCGGTCAAGGTAGATATACGCTGAGTATCATCGACACTTGCTAACAAACCGTATTCAGGGTTATTAATTAATTCGCTTTCCTGACGCTCTTTAATTGTTTCAATTGTTAAACGTAATTGTTCTTTAATTTGATCATGCGGACTGTTATACAAATCAGAAACGCGCGTGTGAACATCTACTACACTGGTCACCGCATTTAAAAAATATTCACGCGGTTTTTCATCGTAATCGACGAATGTCGGTGTTATTTCTGACTCATCACGTTGTGAACATGTCACAGTAACTTGACGGGGATTTTTCACGCGGTTTAAGCGAAAAATACCAGCTTCTACAGGAGTCCACTGCAGCAAATGCACCAGCCAACGTGGCGAAATAGTTGATAATTGTGGTGTGGTTTTTGTGGCATTCGCCAACTGTCTTGCTGCGTTATCACTAAGCGCGAGTTGCACTTCATTTTCGGTAGCCATACCGAAGCTCCTGTAGGAATAAATTGAAAAAGTGTTTAAAAATAAACAGTGGAGTGAAAAAATAAATTACTTAGAAGAAAAGCTGCTAAGCTAAGATCACATTCTTCTAAGAAAATCTCAACCGTCTATAGCCGTCAATAAATTTTACTGACAATTTTTATCCGACTTTTTCCAAATTATTTTGTTCGTAAGCTTCGTAACGAGCTAACAATGTGGATGTAGAAAGATTTAACGCTTTTGCAATTTTGGTTACAGTTCCCAAAGAAGGCATAGCAGTACCGCGCTCAACTTCACCGACATAACTGCGATTTAAGTCGGCGCGATCTGCCAAGACTTCTTGCGATAAACCGCGCTCTTCACGAATGTGTTTTACAATTCGACCAAAATGAATACTTAAACTCATACCTGTGCCTCCGCTAAATTTCGCGATGTTGCCTGAGTGATGCTACTACCAGCGGGGACGCTTCGAGTTAGCCACACATTTCCGCCGATAACTGAACCTTTGCCGATAGTGATTCGTCCTAATACAGTTGCGCCTGCGTAAATAACAACATCATCCTCAACAATAGGATGGCGCGCTAAACCTTTTTGCAATGCACCTGTGTCATCGGTAGGAAATGTTTTTGCGCCGAGCGTCACCGCTTGATAAACACGAACACGTTCGCCAATAATTGCAGTTTCGCCGATCACTACTCCGGTGCCATGATCAATAAAAAAGCCACTGCCAATTTGCGCACCGGGATGAATATCAATACCTGTATTTGAATGCGCAAGTTCAGCAACAATTCTTGCAAGTAAAGGAACTCCCAACTCATAAAGCGTATGTGCGAGTCGGTGATAAATAATGGCGTGAATGCCTGGGTAGCACAGCAATACTTCATCGACGCTACGTGCGGCAGGGTCGCCTTGAAATGCTGTCTGTACATCTATATCGAGGATACGGCGCAGGCGCGGTAAAGCGCTGGCAAACAAGCGAACAATATTATTTGCTTCGGTTTTTAAAGCTTGCTCATCAATATTAATATCGTTGTGCTGGCGTGCAGCGTAGGTGAGTTCGAGTTGCACTTGTATTAGCAGTTGGTTTAGAGCAGCATCAAGAGTGTGACCCACATAGTAGTCTTCGCTTTCCTCACGCAAATCCTGTGGGCCTAAACGCATAGGAAAAAGCGCTCCGCACAAATCCCTCAGCAGTTGTTGTAAAACATCTCTTGATGGAAGTTCTCGCAAGCCAGCTTCACGTAATCGTCCGCGATTTGCTCGCCATTCATTACGCACAGAGCGCAATTCGTTAACAATTTTATCCAGTTCCCAATGCGTGGATGCTACAAAGGAAAATTCCGAATCCCTATTCGTTTTATTTGACATTTTTATGATCCGTTTTTACATGTGTGTAAATTACAACATCTTTTATTCTGCGTTGGGCTCAATCTTGAATCTTGCTTAGTCCTGAACCCAGGGTAAGCCACGTTGCCGCCAACCACCAATTCCGCCCCGTTGTTGATTCTCATCCAGCTCGCCTTCAAAACCTTCACGTACATTGAATACGTATTTGAAACCTGCAGCTGTTGCCGCTTCAGCAGCTGCGGCAGAACGTTTTCCGCTGCGGCATAACAATAGAATTACTGCATCTTTTGACAGTTTGTTTTCAAGTTCGCGTAGAAAGCGTGGATTTTTAATGAGTGCAGGGCCAGTTTGCCAAGCCACATGGAATGTATTAGGTACATGCCCAACAAATTTTCTTTCCTCTGTAGCCCGAACATCAACCAAATGGGCTTGCCCACTTACAAATAATTTCCACGCTTCTTCAGGCGATACCTTGCCGGCGTATTTCAAACCTTCTGCAACTGCTTGTTGCTTTGCTGCTTCAAGCGTATTCGCCAGACTCTCGGCTGGTTTTGGTGTAGGTAGAGGATTATTTAATTGCACCACACTCATAAGATTCTCCAGTCAAAGTGTTTGAAAATAAGCAGTTCAATTTCTAATGCTTTTTACAACACATTCAACACTTAAGGGATTGAAATCGAGTTAGAAATATAATGGCGGCTATAGACAATTGGAAAGAATATATCTCTATATCCTTATAATCATGTTGGCATCTAGGAACTGAAATCCCAGGTCACTCATAAATTTGGGATTCAATAAAGAGATAAAACCAGCGATTTATGTGAGTGTTATAAGCTGAGAATATTAAATTCTTTTCTAAAAAAAATGATGGTCTTTAATATGCATCACATACAGTAAATTACGTTATGAGATGTAGTAATTATGCCGCTTACCGAACTTATGAATTATTTTAATGATCAGTTGCAGTCACAGGCTCGCATTCGCTCTTTACCAAAAACCGGATTTTATAAAGCCCAGGATATGTATTGGGCACGTTTTGGAAGTCTAACCTTAGGTACTGATTTTCACGCAATTAATGCATGGAATAAAAAGCAAGTTATAGGTTATGAAGCCGAGCTGGTGGTTCGAGCATCTACGGGAAATATTCTAGATATAGACAGTATTTTTAACTCACTGGATAGTACTGATCAGATCGTGCATTTAGACAGATTGGTGCGCACGTTGCATTCGCTAAACTATTTGCAAAAATTTGACGGTCAAAACCATTTGTTATCCTTACATGTACAACCGCGTCATATTGTCAGCGTTAGTAACGATCATGGGCGGATTTTTGAAAGTATCTTAAGCGATTGCGGTTTAACGCCGGAGCGGGTGTTATTGCATACACGCCTACTTGATAGCGCCACCTTGACTCACTTTAGCAATGCGCTTGGCAGCTATAAAAGTAAGGGGTACAAAATAGGCGTAAGTATTACGCAAGCTCGTGAGTTGACGCTCCTTGCGAATCTTGATTTAGAGCTTGATGTGATTTTTATTTATGATCATGCATCAGAACAGCTAATTAAACCGCAAATTGCAAACGCGGGTGTTGCCCACCTCCAACCATTGGAGTTGTACGCTGGAAAGCGCATTCTGGTGGGTAAGGATAAAGAGCATTTCCGATCTTTAGATGAATTTTTTGACGGCTATCTAATATCCCAACATGAATTTGTTGATAACCTTGATACACGTAAATACGTCAATTATTTGTAAGGAAAAATCCACTACTGATCATGTGCCAGTTATTAGGAATGAGTTGTAAAGAGCCTGCGAATATCAATTTCAGTTTTGAGGGATTTCGCGCTCGTGGCGGTTTAACAGATGAACATAAAGACGGCTGGGGTATTGCGTTTTATCGCAATAATAGATTCGACGTTTTTGTAGATCATCAACCAGCTGCGCATTCCGCATTAGCTGATGAAATTCACAGTGCGGGTTTTAAATCCAAAACGATTATTGCACACATTCGCAAAGCGACCGTAGGCGATGTGAAAATTGCTAACTGCCATCCGTTTAAACGCGAGCTCTGGGGCAAGACATGGCTATTCTGCCATAACGGTGATTTAAAAAATTTCGCACCGGAATTACACGGTAAATATGAAGTACATGGTGACACAGATAGCGAACTCGCATTTTGCTTATTGTTACAACGTCTTGAACAAGAGTTCGGTGAGCGTGAACCGGAAAGCGCTGATTTATTTCATGCGCTCGACGTATTTTCCCGCGAAATAGAAAGCTTCGGTGTTTTTAATATTATTTTTTCAAACGGTGAATTACTTTATACCTATTGCTCAACTGCCTTGGCTTACGTTGAACGTCAATATCCATTCACCACCGTAACACTGGTGGATACAAATGTGTCGCTTGACCTAAGCAAACACAATACACAGCGGGATAAAATGATTGTAGTAGTAACCAAGCCGCTTACGAGCAACGAGTCATGGAAGCTTTACCAGCATGGTGAATCAAGAATGTTTAAGGACGGTGATGTGCTGCATGTGCGCGTATTAGGGTAAAAGCAATTGACTGATACTTAACTCGGTCAATTGTTTTTATTATGCTGGAGACCATTTTATTTTAAGTAGTTTAAAAATTTTCAAACATTTCTCAACGAAGCGGTTTTCCTATAACCAAGCCCAACCTGACTTTCAATCTACCAAATCAATTTCAGGATACGCATAAGCCTACATAGTAGACTGGAGGAAAGAATAGTATTAGTGGGCTCTCATTAAACAAGTGTCTGAAGTAAAAATGCATTCTCCAATGCGCTGCCCATGGTATTGTTGAAGTAGATGTAAATTTCTTTTCCTTGCTTTCGCCACAATTTTATTTGTTGCGCATAATGTGTAATAAATTCTTTGCTGTAACTTCCATTGTAAGTTCCGGTGGGTCCGTGAAATCTAAAGTAGGCCAAATCTTTCGGTTCGTATTCCGTGGGCGCTTTTGACTTGGGCATGTCATGCAGTACCATTGATGCGCTATAGCTATCGAGCAGATCGTAGGTGCTTTTTTGATACCAGCTTGCATGCCTAAATTCAACTGCTAACCGCCACCGGGCATCTTGACTCCATTCGTTTACATGATTAAGAATATTTTCCAATTCATTGATTAAGGAAGACGATATACTTGCCGGAAATTGGATAAGCAAGCAGCCTGCTTTTTCACCAAGGTTGTTAGCGGCTTCCATAAAATTTTTTATATCATTCGGCGAATAAAACAAGTTTTTCGCGTGGGTAATACCTCGCCACAGCTTAACCGTGAATTTGAAATCAGCTGGAACTTCAGTCGCCCATTTAGCAAAGGTGGATGCGAGTGGAATTTTGTAGAAAGAAGAATTTATTTCAAGTGTATTAAATAAAGATCCGTAATAGTGAAGCCGGGTATTGGAGCGGTATTCCTCCGGAAATGTTGTTTTATTTCCTGGAACCACAATACCGCTTGTACCTATTTTGACGAGGTTATGCGACATAAAGATTTTTTACTTTTTATATTCGCCTACCTTTGGCAATATTTTCCAATGCGTCGCGCTCTTCCTGAATTTCACTGGTGGTGCGGTAACCCAGTTTCCGTAAAATGGGTAGAGGAGGGCACCAACCTTGCAGCGCGTGCTGTAATAAGAAAGTACCTACCAGAAACGGAATAAAGAAAAACTTTCTACTGGCCACAAAACCTAATGCACTCGATGCAACTATGAGACTCGATGCGTTAGTTTCCAACACTCGTTCTATATCCCATTCTTTATCCAGTTCTTCGAGACGTTGTTCAATGAGTTGAGGATTTCTGCGATAAAAATAAATGGAGTTCTGAGTGTACATATGAATGTCGTTATTCACTCGTTCGGATGTATTAATTGCTACACGCTCATTAGTATTTGGAAGATCCATGGCGATTTCCTCTTATGACTATTAATGGATAAAAAATTAACTTATGGTGTATGTTCACCACCGGTTACACCAATCACTTCGGCGGTGATATAGCTTGATTCTTGAGAAGCCAAAAATACAAAAGCAGGCGCCACTTCTGCAGGTTGACCGGGTCGTCCCATGGGTGTTTTTTCGCCAAAATGCTCCAGTTTTTCCGGGGGTTGACCACCACTTTGTTGTAATGGAGTCCATACAGGGCCAGGAGCAACTGCATTAACTCGAATGCCTTTTTCAATTAACATCTTTGCTAAACTTTTTGTGAATGCTGTTATTGCACCTTTGGTCGAGGCGTAGTCGAGCAAGCCAGCGGAGGGTTGATAAGATTGAATTGATGTCGTATTGATGATACTTGCACCTGCGGGCATATGCGAAGCTGCTGCTTTAGTTATCCAAAACATTGCAAATACATTGGTGGCATAAGTTTTTTGAAATTGTTCAGATGAGAGATCTTCTAATTTTTCAACGAATTGTTGTTTTCCGGCGTTATTAACCAAAATGTCTATACCACCTAATAAACCTACGGTTTCTTTTACAAGCGACTTACAAAAATTTTCATCAGTTATGTCACCTACCACTGAAAAAGATTTTGTTCCAGTATTTTTAATTTGTTCTAGAGTTTCTTTTCCATCCACTTCTTCACTCGGTAAGTAGTTGATGACAACGTCTGCTCCTTCACGTGCAAAGGCAATTGCAACTGCTCGCCCTATGCCAGAGTCACCACCCGTGATAAGTGCTTTTCTTCCTTTTAATCGTTCGCTACCCCGATAGGTTTTTTCTCCGTGATCTGCCTGCGGTTTTAGTATGGAGTCAAGACCGGGTTCCGGTTGTTTTACATCTGGTTTTCCCTGTGGTTGGCCGTACTGATGACGCGGGTCTTGAATTGTATATTGATCAACGGATTTCATAGTGGCTCCCAAATAACAATTGCTGTCGCCTAAGGCGACAAAAAACTTAGAGGAAATTGAAAATTTAGATTGAATTATCACAAATGGTAAATCAGTACGTTACCGAACGTTTTTTTCAAATATAATTCGGTAAATTGCTCTCATTAGATAAAGGGAAATTTTTTACGAGGGCTTGCAATATTGAGAATGAAACTTTATTTTTCATTCTCGTGAATGTTAAAAAGCCAAAGAGGAAATTCGTATGATCCATGAAAATAAAATTCGTGAGTTGGCGTATCAAATTTGGGAAAGTGAAGGAAAACCTCAAGGGCGAGCCAAAAGGCATTGGGAACTAGCCTGTGAATTGGCAGAATCAGAAGTGGATGGGTATATTCCACCTGTGATTCAAGTACGGCCTTTAGATGCTATTGAACAACAAGAGCCTGAAGTGCAGCCAATCAAAAAACGTGCGAGAAAACCTAAGGAGATCTTGAAAAATTAAAGGTTCACCTTTCTGTACTAATTAGATTTCGGGATTCATGTAATTTTTAAATGAATCCTCTATAGTAAAGTTGGATGGGCCTGGATAGATTTTTCAAAAATTTTGGCACGTAAATAACATCGTGTGCGGTTTTAGTGAATGAGACTAGCACTGAAAATGAACCCCAAAAAAAACTGCCTATAGTTTTTGAAGATGGAGAGGATTTAAAGGTATGTTAATTTTAACCAGACGTATTGGTGAAACATTAATGGTTGGAGATGAGGTTACAGTTACCGTTTTAGGTATCAACGGGAATCAGGTGAGAATTGGTATAAATGCTCCCAAAACTGTTCCTGTACACCGTGAGGAAATTTACCAAAAAATTCTTCGTGAAAAAGATGTTGAGTTAAGTGACTCGCCTGGCAATCGATAATCAGGTATTCCTATAACTTCTTATCGCTTGAAACTGAAAGCCCTTGCCGGGCTTTCATTTCATCAGTGATATATTCTGCGTATTCTTTCGGCTCTATGTAGGTGCCATTTCTTCGTGCATATACTTGTGTAAATTCTGCCCCAAGAAATAATATTTGTGCCGAATAGTAAATCCACGCTAGTAGAACAACCAATGATCCCGCAGCACCGAATGTTGAATTGAATGCGCTCTTCGCTAGATAAAGGCCGATCAAATATTTCCCCAAATTGAAAAGAAAGGCGGTTATTACTGCGCCTATCAATACGTTGCGCCATTTAATTTTCACATCGGGTAAATATTTAAAGATCATAGCAAAAAGGGCTGAAATAACTGTTAATGAGATAGAAAAATCGATTATCGCGGAAATGACCTCCAGACCGGGAAATAAACCCCCGAGATATTTGCTGAGAATTCCAAGTGCAGCGCTCATGATGAGCGATGTTAGCATCATAAAAACAATTCCCAGTATCATTCCAAACGAGAGCAAACGCTGAAAAATAAATATTTTGATCATATTGCCCGGTTTTGCCGCAACACCCCAAATTGTGTTTAGCGCGTCCTGCAGTTGCGTCATTACTGCCGTTGCGCCGAATAATAAAATAATGGCACTAATAACAGACGCAGATACGCTGGACGCTGTGCCGGACTGCGACGCTCCCGAGATTACAGCTTCAACAGCTTTTGCACCTTCGGTACCAATAAGATTTTTAAGTTGTTGCACAACTTCCCCTCGGGCTGCTTCTTCTCCGAGAAAAGTTCCCGCGATTGCTATGACGATTATTAATAAAGGTGGCAGCGAAAATACGGTGTAGTAGGCTAATGCCGCCGCCAATCGCGAAGACTTGTCGTCAATCCAGTTGCTGAAAGTTTCTTTAATTAAATAAAAGACCATGTTGCATCTCTTCTTTTAAAGGAAAGTTAGTTGCTCGCTTTCATGCGAAGGTTCACCTGGCGTTTCTTCCAGGTTTTCAGTGAGTTTAAATTTCTCCAGTATCTTTCTCGCATCGTAGGGTGCCCAGAGCTTATCTGTGTTGTCAAAATAGCAATAAATATCGCGATAATTTGCCGCAGGTGCAGCATGGGGTGTAACAAGCTTTGCATCTTTAGGTTGCTTGCCTTCGCTCCACAATTTCATACGCTTGTACCAAAAATTTAATGCTTTCTCTGAATAGCCACTACGATAAAGTTCAGCATCACCGTGGAGGCGCATATAAACAAAGTCACTGGTAATTTCCTCAAGCTGTGGCCAGCGACCTGCTGTGTCTGCGACTACCAGTGCAAC
>CBHTVU010000073.1:0-16957 GCA_966096785.1 uncultured Gammaproteobacteria bacterium
GACAACTTCTGGCTCAACTTCAAAATTAAATTCTTTTTGAATAAAACATGGCTCTTTAATTTTTTTACTTCAAATAAAAACGGCGATTCACATCGCCGTTTTTATTTAATTTACTTCACAACAATATCATCCAATCGAAATTCCTTAACGCGCCAGCAAAGTCCGGTAGTAGTACTTGCATCCCCATCAACCAAAGTCTGATTTTCCAATGCAAGATTCCGGAATTCAACGCCACCAAAAATTTCCGTCTTTATATAGTCATAGCGAGCTTTTAATTTGGCGTTCTGCGCTGCGTTGCTTCTAAAGTACTCTGGAAAAACCACGTAGGCAGTTACAGTTTCAGCAGCATCTTCCCAATAACGATAATCCTGGGATGGATTATTCAACCCCGCCGCATAATCGCTAACGTATTCAGCCCGATTTTGTGTGCCAGGCTGAACATTTTGCATAAAAGGACTGCTCGTCTTACTAAAGTCCATCAACTCGGAACCGCAATATGTGTGGCGATCATATTGTATATTCGTAGAGGAACCATCAAAGGCAAGATCGGTGTCATGAGTAAATTCATGGATGAGTGTTGTGACATACATACACGTATTTCCTATGCCACTTCCCTCTACAGGTAATTCATCTGCCGTTATTTCTCGCCTTACATTCCAGAAGCTATAGAGCTCAGGCATTTGTATAATTTGCTTTTCGCGTAATGGCGCTCCATTCTGACAGTAGCTTCCGTCGACAGTACCCATGTCAACAATTGACCCACACATATTAGGTATAAGGTTCGCTAAAAGGCATTCGTTATTTATTCGATTGTATTGACGCGAACCGCGATTCAATAGATCTAATACGCGCACCATCACATGCACACCAAAAGCCTGAGGCAAATTGTCACGGAACTGTGGCGCCCATATCGCTTTATAATTCGGTAAACGTAAGGCATCTGCGTCAAATAATTTTTCACGTACTGCCAAACGCTGATCAATTATTTTAAAAGCTGCCGAATCTATAGTGTTTCCTGTTGCAATTGAATCAGCTTCGAGCCCAAGTAAACGCTGCGCATTCATAACACGCCACTGTAATCCCAAGTCATTCATGATCGAAAATGTGGGCATAGTTACAGTTCGCTCGCCATTCCAAAGCGCTTTGGCTTCAACATCAGTTGAAAAATAGCGACTGACTATGCCGGATGACGACTTTGAACTTGAGGACGATGAAGTCGACATTGATGTTCTTGACGATGAGGATGATGACGAACTCCGCGACGAAGAAGTTCGAACCGATGTGCTGGAAGATGTTGATAGAGATGTTTTTGAACTTGAAGAACTTTTCGACGAAGAGGATGGCAAGGAAGAAGATTTCGAACTACTGGACACAACCACACCACACAGGGTACCACTTACTATTGGCTTTTCAGCTGTGCTACTACCTTTATTTCCCTGAAACCCAAACTCAATGGTTTGACCAGGATTTATAGTGGCATTCCAACTCAGGTTTTTAGCTGAGTAAGGATTCGAACCAGAGAAGACAGCATTCCATGAGCCAGTGATTGTGTCTTTGTTGTATTTCCATGATACTGCCCAAGCATTGACTGATGAGGCAGTATTATTAGAAATACGAATTGCTGCAGTAAATCCCGTATTCCATTCATTAGTAATTACATAATCGCAGCTGGCAGTTGCGGCTTCCATCCATAAACTTGCAAACAATGGAAGTAAAGATAAACATGAAATTCGTGAAAAGAATCGACATTTAAATATTGAAAAATTAACCATTATATTTCCCTTTAAATTGTGCCCTGACGACGTAATGTGGTTACCTAGGGGAATGATGAATAAAGCTTTGAAGTTATTGTGCGCGTTGAAAATATTCAAATAAAAATAAACTGAAATGACCTGCGTTTATTATTTGTGGAGCTTGCAGGTTTCAATCGTCAATAGAATAGGCATTTAGGATATGGCAGTCAATTTCTATAATGACAAGCAATTACTTAAGCGCCAAGAGATTAACATTAGTTTTATTTTTTTAAATTATTAATCTAAGCTCACTTTTCATAAAGCGAGCTTTGCAAGCTACCAATTAAGCCTCGCGAATTTCATACGCATGTGTAATTTCTACTCCACCTGCTTCCAACATAATAGACGCGGAGCAATATTTTGTTGCAGATAATTCGACGGCGCGCTTCACCTGAGCTTCTTTCAATTCTTTGCCGGTCACAATAAATTGCATGTGTATTTTAGTGAAGGGCGAAGGAACTCCCTCGGCACGTTCAGCTTGTAACTCGCAGCGACAATCGGTGACGGCTTGACGGGCTTTAGTGAGAATACTCATAACGTCAAATGATGAACATCCACCCAAACCCATAAGCAACATCTCCATAGGCCTAACACCGGTGTTGCGTCCACCATGGTCCGGAGGCCCATCCATTAATACCGCATGACCGCTACCGGACTCCGCTAAAAATTGTGCACCATCCACCCACTTGACCACTGCTTGCATGTAAACCTCGCCAGACCTATTTGAAAGACTCGCAAGGTTAACACAGGCCGCATAAAAAAATGAAAGCGTCACCGAAATCTACATTTATCTCAAAATTATGATTTTCTTATGGACAACAAGCAGTACTAGGCTTATAACGACGTCACAAAGCTTTAGCTACTTACTGGCAGATTACAATACTAACAGCCATAATAAGACTATTTATCGCATTTCTTATGCAAAGGAGCATCAACTTGGTCTCAGTTTCACTCACCCCGCATATAAAAAACGTGGATGAATTTTTAGTCCACTGCCATCGCCGCCGTTACCCCGCTAAAAGCACCATAATCTATGCTGGCGATAAAAGTGACTCACTGTATTACATCGTAAAAGGCTCTGTAACTGTTCTAATTGAAGATGACGATGGCCACGAAATGATTGTTGCTTATCTTAATGATGGTGACTTTTTCGGTGAGATGGGCCTTTTCGACGATAAGGATTCTCGTAGTGCTTGGGTAAGAGCAAAAACAGAATGTGAAGTTGCTGAAATTGGATACGCAAAATTCCAGGAAATTTCTGAAGCACACCCCGAGTTTCTGTTTGCATTAGGTATTCAAATGGCTCGCCGTTTGCGCGCCACCACTCGTAAAGTAGGCGATCTTGCGTTCCTCGATGTTACAGGCCGCGTTGCTCGTACTCTGCTGGAACTTTGCAAAGAACCGGATGCAATGACTCATCCGGACGGTATGCAGATTAAAATCACCCGCCAGGAAATTGGCCGCATCGTGGGCTGCTCTCGCGAAATGGTTGGCCGTGTACTTAAAACCTTGGAAGACCAAGGTTTAGTATTGGTTAAAGGTAAAACCATGGTGGTTTACGGAACACGTTAAGTTTTCGAATCCATAAAAATAAAAAAACCGCCAATAGGCGGTTTTTTTATGCTCGCACTTGCAACTGACTTATTTGAAAAACTCGCTCAGGGCAACACCGGGATCTTCCGCTCGCATAAATGCCTCACCTACTAAAAACGCATTTACATTTTTAGCGCGCATTGCCTGTACATCTGCAGGTGCAAGAATTCCGCTTTCGGTAACCACAATGCGCTCAGAACCGATTTGATCGAGCAACTTGTAGGTTGTATCTAAAGTAACATCAAAGGTGTGCAAATTACGATTGTTGATGCCGATGAGCTTATTGGGTAATTGCAATGCAATATCCAACTCTTTCTCGTCATGAACTTCAACCAGCACATCCAAACCAATTCCATGAGCCAAATCATTTAGGTCTTTTAATTTAGCAGGCTCGAGCGCTGCGACAATTAACAGAACGCAATCGGCTCCCAAAGCACGAGCTTCATAGATGTGATATTCATCGACCAAAAAATCCTTGCGAATGACGGGAATATTCACCGCCGCGCGAGCCTGAAGGAGATAGGCGTCTGCACCCTGAAAAAAATCCACATCTGTGAGCACCGATAGGCAAGCTGCGCCGCCCTGCTCGTAGGAGCGTGCGATTTCCGCAGGCACAAAATGCTCACGAATGACACCTTTGCTGGGTGATGCTTTTTTAATCTCGGCGATAACACCAGATTTTCCTTGAGCGATTTTTTCCTCAATAGCATTCACAAAGCCGCGTGCAGGTAGCTGCTCGCTAGCGCGAATTTTTAAATCGGCAAGCGATGTATTTTGCTTTCTTGCCGCTATTTCTTCCCATTTGCGCGCAATAATTTTACGCAGTACGGTGGGTGTTTCAGACATGCTTTACTCTCTTATAAATCTTGCTATTACAAGTATTGGGTGAAGGCTGCCAGCTCGCGAATTTTCTCGCCTGCGAGACTACTACCAATTGCATCGCGCGCCATTTCAACACCGTCAGCAAAAGTATCCACCACACCACTCACATAAATTGCTGCACCGGCATTTAGGGTAATAATATCCGCTGCTTTTTCGGCGTACTGCCCGCGACGATTTCCAAGAGCATCTTTAATAAGCAAAAGCGAATCCTCAGAATTACTAACACTCAAACCAATCAAACTTTTACTCTGTATACCGAAGTCTTCTGGCTTGATGGTGTATTCGCGAATAACACCATTTTTTAACTCTGCAATTTGCGTTTCTGTTGCCAGGCTAATTTCATCCAAACCATCTTTCGCATGAACAACCATGACGTGCTCGCTACCCAAACGAGCCAGCACCTCTGCCATGGGTTTACAAAGTGCCCCATTGAAAACACCGATTACCTGACGCTTAACATTCGCAGGATTAGTGATGGGGCCCAGCATATTAAAAATAGTACGCATGCCTAATTCTTTACGCGGCCCAATCGCATGTTTCATTGCACTGTGGTGCGCTGGTGCAAACATAAAACCTACGCCAATTTCTTTAACGCAACGTGCCACTTGTTCAGCGGTGATATCAAGCTTTATACCAGCAGCTTCAAGAACATCTGCGCTGCCGGTTGAACTTGATACTGATCGATTACCATGCTTGGCAACACGTGCACCAGCCGCCGCTACAACGAAGGCGCTTGCAGTAGATATATTAAACAAATTCGCACCATCGCCACCCGTGCCGCAAGTATCAACCAAATATTCCGCGTTGATATCAACCGGTGTTGCAAGCTCGCGCATCACCATAGCCGCGCCAGTGATTTCATCCAAAGTTTCACCTTTCATACGCAGCGCAACCAAGAAGCCGCCAATTTGTGCTGGCGTTGCTCCACCAGTCATAACAATTCGCATGATTTCAATCATTTCTTCCGTGCTGAGATCCACACGTGCAACCAATGTATTTAATGCTTGTTTAATATCCATCGCCTACCGCCTTTTATTGTTGAAGCTACTTTCTGTACTACAAAAAGACGCATCATTTTTTGTATTGAGCGTTTACTATCTCAACGATCATCAAATCAACTACACGTTAATCGCATAATTGAGTTTTATTTCGTCGCCATGCATTCCACGAAAACCCCAATTACACGCGGGACTTTCGTAGATGCAGATTTCAACATCCATAGTGCCAATTCCGACATCAGATTTAATTCTGTCAAACAACAATCTGATTAATTTTTTTCGTGCATCAACTGATCGCCCTTCAATCATTGTAATTTCAATAATAATGTAGGCGTCACTTCTACCAGCAGGCATAAAAAAATCATCTTTCTCCAAGCCGATAAAACGATGAGCGCGTTTATCGGCCGGAAATTGCAAAGCATCCATTACGCAGGAGTGAATAACATCTGACAATTTCTGTTTTATTGGATTCAGATTTGTCGTTAATCCATAAATTTTAATTTGTGACACGATTCGTCTCCAAATACTTATCAAGTTTACTCGCCAGGTTGTACACCCTCATAACCTTCCACTATTGTAATATCAATGCGGCCAGCATTTTCACGCAAAGCTTTGACCTCTTGATACTCAGGGCTATACCAACAATCAACCGCTGCTTGATAACTTGGGAACTCGAGAATCGTATTGCGCGAACGAGTGATACCTTCTACTACTTCAAATTGTCCGGCACGCGCCAAGAAACGTGCGTCGTATTTTTTAAAAACATCTGCAACCGCTGCGGCATAAGCGCTGAAGCGCGATGCATCTTCAACCTCAACATGTACCATCCAATAACCTTTTGCCATGTTGGCATCTCCTCATAGGCAGGTATTATTTGCCTTCTAAAAAGTTTTTCAACATATCGTGACCATGTTCGGTCAAAATCGATTCAGGATGAAACTGTACACCTTCAACCTCAAGCGTTTTATGTTTGACGCCCATGATCTCAGCCATACTGCCATCTTCATTTTGAGTCCAGGCGGTAATTTCCAAACAATCTGGTATCGATTCCTTTTCAATAACAAGCGAGTGATAGCGAGTAGCTTGAAATGGATTTTTCAGCCCGGTAAAAACACCTTTGTTTTTGTGATAAATCGGTGAGGTTTTTCCGTGCATAACAAAAGGTGCGCGAATGACTTTTCCACCGAATGCCTGACCAATACCTTGATGCCCAAGACACACACCCAACAACGGAATTTTTCCAGCGAATACTTTCAACGTTTCTACAGATACACCGGCTTCATTGGGTGTGCACGGCCCGGGAGAAATAACTATTTTTTCTGGTGCAAGCGCAGCAATTTCTTCGATAGTAATTTCATCATTGCGCACTACCTTTACATCCGCACCCAACTCGCCAAAATATTGCACCAGGTTGTAGGTAAAGGAGTCGTAATTATCAATCATCAATATCATTTTATTTCTCCTTTAACCTTGGAGCTCATCGGTACATCAGAGCGCTCCGTTACACTAGAGCCCCCTACCATATCGACAGCTTTAAAAATTGCGCGAGCTTTATTCATGGTTTCTTTCCACTCCAATGCAGGAATAGAATCGGCAACTACCCCAGCGCCAGCTTGTACATAAAGTTTGCCGTCTTTTATTACTGCAGTACGGATTGCAATTGCGGTATCCATATTGCCATTCCACGAAATGTAACCTACTGCACCGCCGTAAATGCCGCGCTTTTCCGTTTCAAATTCGTCGATAATTTCCATGGCGCGAATTTTAGGAGCGCCGCTCAAAGTACCTGCAGGCAAAGCAGCACGTAGCACGTCCATTGCATCCAAACCTGATTTTAATTTTCCGGTTACGTTGGAAGTGATATGCATAACGTGAGAATAGCGTTCCACTACCATTTTATCGGTAAGTTTTACGCTGCCAATTTCTGCAACGCGACCGACATCGTTGCGCCCCAAATCGATAAGCATTAAATGCTCCGCAATTTCTTTCGGATCATTAACCAATTCAATTTCCAATGCGCGATCTTCTTCAGGTGTGTAACCGCGACGGCGTGTACCTGCTATTGGACGAACAGTCACTTCACCGTCTTCCAAACGCGCAAGAATTTCGGGGCTGGAACCTACGACATGATGGTCATCCAGATTCATAAAGTACATGTAGGGTGACGGATTTAAATTGCGCAATGCACGGTATAAGTTAATCGGTTCTTGCGTGAAATCTATCGACAAACGCTGGGAAATAACCACTTGCATGGTATCTCCCGATAAAACATATTCTTTAATGTCATCGACAACTTTATGAAACTTTTGCTCACCGAAATGTGATTTAAAATGAGGTTCACTGTGGGTATTCATTCCCAGTGTTAAATTCGGCGTTGACGGAATCTCGCCGCGCAATTTGGCTTCAAGCTCATCCAAACGCTTATTTGCTTTTGCGAATGCATTTTCTACCTCGGGATTTGCATGAATGAC
The DNA here is from genome assembly GCA_966096785.1 of uncultured Gammaproteobacteria bacterium. Lineage (GTDB taxonomy): Bacteria > Pseudomonadota > Gammaproteobacteria > Pseudomonadales > Cellvibrionaceae > Cellvibrio. The sequence goes on from CBHTVU010000073.1 coordinate 7,738, forward strand.
AAAAATTATTTTCCCGGCGAGGTTATCGAACACTAAAACTTCATCAGACACACTTAATAAAATATCTGGTGTTCCAATAACATCTTTTGGTGTTGTGGCTTTTAAATGAGGTTCAACGTAGCGCGCGCAATCGTAAGCGAAATATCCAACTAATCCACCGGTAAAGCGCGGCAAATTGGGTAACTCAGGCGCGCGATAACGAAGTTTAAATTCTTCTACAAAACCGAGCGCGTCTGCACGCGTGTGGCGCTCAATTATTTCGCCATCGCGCTCAACCTGAATTTGGTCGCCAAATGCTTTTAGAATCGTACGGGCAGGCAGACCAATCATGGAGTATCTGCCCCATTTTTCGCCGCCCTGAACTGATTCAAAAAGATAAGAATATGGCCCGCTGGCCAATTTCAAATAAGAAGAAAGCGGGGTATCTAAATCCGCTAATACATCGCGCACAACAGGAATACGGTTATAGCCTTGCTGGGCTAACTCGGCAAAATGTTCGGGGGTCATGTCGTTACCTTTTTCACTCATCCATTTTGTATGGACGAGCCATTATCTTTTTTGTAATTAGGTTTGCTACTTCATTATTAAACAATAAAAACGCAAACCAGGAGAAGGTGCCTCACTTGCAAACACAAACTATCAGCTTGCAGACAGGCGAAACGAACTAGCGACGCCATCGGGCGGCGAGGTGGGCAGCGCACTCTGTAGTGATAAAAGTTGCGTGTTTCACGGGGTATTCCTAAGGCATAGCGCCTGTTGAGATGGAGCAAGTGTACTTAAATAAATAAGAAATGCCTACCCTCCGACGGCTCTTAATTATTACTGCCTTAAAAACTTGCGGCCTTAAGCTCAGATCGCATGGAATCAATAACAGCGCTATAGCTTGGTGCGCCAAAGATTGCAGAGCCAGACACAAAAGTATCGGCGCCTGCTTCTGCGATTTCACGGATATTGGCCACGCCAACCCCCCCATCCACTTCCAGACGGGTAGCAAAGCCGCCCTGATCAATCAATGCACGAGCCTCGCGCATTTTATCCAGCGTATGAGGTATAAACTTTTGACCACCAAAACCGGGGTTAACAGACATGAGTAATAGCATGTCCAATTTATATAAAACGTGTTTTACCTGCTCCAGTGAACTTGCCGGATTTAACACCAAACCCGGCTTACAGCCCTTTTCCCTGATGAGTTCAATTGAACGGTCCACATGACGCGAGGCTTCCGGATGGAAACTAATATAAGTCGCACCAGCATCTGCAAACTGAACGATCAGGTCGTCTACAGGCTCGACCATTAAATGTACATCTATGGGTGCTGTTATGCCGTATTTGCGTAGCGCTTTACATACCATAGGACCAATGGTCAAGTTGGGGACATAGTGATTGTCCATGACATCGAAATGAATAAAATCACCTCCCGCAGCCAAAACCGCCTTCGCCTCTTCGCCCAAGCGCGCGAAATCGGCTGATAAAATCGACGGGGCAATTTTGAAATCTCGATTAAAATTCGGCATAACTCAAAAGTTTTCCATTTAAGATTCAATTACCAGCGGGATGCACTATGCTCTGCTGAAGATACACACATTCTAAAGAGATGCATTCAGATAAGGCAACGAAAGAAATATGCTTATCCCCAACAGATTTCCGCATAAATCGCTGACGCTATTATTAATGACCTGCGCTTTTTACCAGAGTTGCCTGAGCTTTGCGCAGAATTCACCATCATCGGCTGATGCCTCAGCCTCAAGCGCTGCATCTTCCATCGCTGAAAAACCTATTTACAGCAGCAATACCGAACGCGATAACGAACTTCTGGCTAAAGCGTTTACCTCAATCGCTAAAACTGACGAACTCTTATGGCTACAAACGCCAGACGAAAAAATATTGTCTCTCTACAAAGCTGGCGAAACCCGTAAAACATTGGGGTTATTGCTAATCATGCATGCCCCTGAAACACCGCAACTGTGGCCCGCGAACCTGGAAAATATAAGACGCAATCTGCCACTCTACAGCTGGTCCACTATAGCCCTTCCCTTGCCAGCAAAATATTCTGTCCAGGCCCCTGAACGCGATATAACTCCCACCGCCGAACCTGCAACGGAAGTATCTAGCTCAGTGGCTACGGAAGCGGCGGCAGAAAGCTCTGCAGCGTCGTCTGCGAAGGCAACGCCGATATTGCCGCGCGACAAACTCATCGCTGGACGTGTGTCTGCAGCCATAAGCGAGATTAATAAACTGGGGAAAATGGACCTGGCAGTTTTGGTAGATAACAGCAGCGCGCCTAACGCATTGGCAACACTTTATCCGCAATTTAACATTGCCAAAGGCAATACAGCAGAAAGCGCGCTCAAAGCATTGATATTGGTTAACCTGCAGGATCAGGAGCCATTGACCAAAAGCCAGTTGGAGGCCATTTTTGCGAGCAGCAATTTACGTGTGATGGATGTTTTTTTTAATCCGGACAACGCGGCACAAGCTGAAATTCGACGACTCCACCAAGCGGTAGCTATGCGCCAAAATGTAAAAGACTATCAACAGTTAATTTTACCAGCGCAACCCAGTGTGTCAGCAGAAGAGACAAAAAGCTTTTGGTTGGGGAAAGTTCATGGCTTTCTAAATAGGAAATTACAAGAAGAAAAAAATTCGAAGGTTAGCAAATCGTCTGCACCAGCAGATCCACAGCAACTATCGCCATAAGAGGCCAGAGATAATTTGCAGCAAGAAGAGCGGGGCCACATCAGAATATTGAAGGCCCCATAACAATTTGTAGTGGAGATGCACCCCCACTACCAACACCAAGCACCATTAATCTCCCTATCAACTATATTTTTCCCTACGCATCCTTACATCTACATTTCCAAGCTTTCCTGTGCATTGATCCGCCAGTCCAGGCGCGCTCCTTTTCCCAAAATTCCTTTTAAATTTTTTGCTCCTTTAACTCCCTGTTACTTCCTGCAAAACAACCTCCATAAATTGCGTAGTCCTGCTCAATCCTTGAGCTCCAACATCCTGTGTTCCAACAAAACATATCCCACTAGCATTAACTGCGGCATCCGAGCCACCTGAAAAGATAAGTCGCTTCCATTGACCCTTCTTGGTCGACATCACTTCCTTGAAGACCTCCTTGTTGTTGCCATTATTAAAGATTAGGGTCGGCTGGCCTAGTCGCAAATAACGCTAAATCTTGTAGGAAATTGGCTATAAGAAGTGAGGACATTAACGTCGAAGTGACAGAAATCTGTGGATTAAATCTGCAGATTATTTGTTGACAGGCGTTGATGAACTTCACCAATCACTGGAGGATAACAACCGCGGGTTGCTAAATAATGTTCATTGAATAATTGAAAATAATCCAACAAAACCTCGCTATTTTTTTGTTCACCTGCCATTTGCAAACATAAGGCCGCCGCCTCTGCGGTGGACAAATAATCATCATGATGAGACTTTCGCACTGCGTAGCCGCGCAATGTTCCTTCAGGTAAGGATACACATGGTACATCTTCCAACCAGCGACTTAAGTGGAACATGCGACCACTTTGCTTCCAGGTTGCGTCCAATAAAATAAATGTTTTAATTTTTTGGTTAACGGGTATTTCAAAAAATACTTGCCGCACCTTTGAAGCAGAATTCGTTGAATCAGCAGGGTAAACAATAAAACACTGTCGAGTGTCATCTTGCAACAAATTCAGCAGCGCTTGTTCGGGCTCTGTACGGCTCCAGCAAAATGCATGGGTCTGTGCCGGGAATATATCGGCTATCAAACGACCTGTGTTGGTTGGTTTAAAAACTTCATTGCGATGCAATAACAATACAAACTCAACGCGCGACTCCAATTGCGGTTGCCAATGACAAATACACGCATAATCCGCTAATTGGCAGTGATCGCAACGCACTACAGATTTTCCACGTGCAAGGAATTCCCGAGTGGATTGCGTCTTGAGATGTTCCAGCAATTGATGAAAAGATGTTTTACTTTTTTGCATATAAAATCTAGGGGACTGCAATGACAGAAATCAGTAGGTCGAATAAGTAGGTAGCCATCTTAACATCTGGAGACTTATCTTGGCTCTCAAACCATCAATGATTTTGGGCGAAAAAAAACCCGCACTGAGCGGGCCTAAGATTGGAGACTATAAATTGAGCTTTGTGTGGAGGCTTACTAACCAGCTTGAAGCTCATTGATGTGAGCATCCAAATGACCGTCCTCTTCCGATATACGACCATAACCGCTATCGCTAAGTAAACCATGGCGCTTAAGCAATGTGCGCATAACGTTGCGGGAAATTCCAAGCAGAGCAGCACCGTGAACCTGATTGGATCTGACATAAGCAAACGCCTGATGCACAATCAAACTTTCAAGCGCTTCAAAATGCGGCCCGTCACCATATTCAGTGAAAAGCCTACGCAACTGAAACGCGATAATAGATAGCGGATCATCTTTAGAATTATTAACCACCAAATTCGCCGGTTGTACTGACGCAATATTTTGTGGAATAACATTTACATTACTGAGCGGCTGCGACGCAGAACGTGTTGCACCCGTGTCCCAGCCACCCGTCACCTTAAGATGCGATGCGTCAATTGTATTCGAGCTCGCAACAAGCAACGCAAAATGCACAACATTTTCAAGCTCACGAATATTTCCCGGCCAAGAATAGCCCAATAATAAATCTATAGCTTCCGTAGAAAATTGTGATTGCTTTGAACCCATACGCTGACTGTAAGATTTTAAAAAATATTCGGCCAACGGCAAAATATCACCCGGTCTATCGCGCAATGGAGGAAGTTTTACATGGGCAATATTAATTCTGTATAACAAATCGCGGCGGAAGTGCCCCGCATTCACTGCGAAATCCAAATCCACGTTAGTGGCTGCCACCAGGCGTACATCTACCGAAATTGATTTGCGCGAGCCTATGCGTACCACTTCTTTTTCCTGTAGCACGCGCAATAATTTCACTTGCAATGGCAAAGGCAAATCGCCGATTTCATCGAGAAACAAAGTGCCGCCATTGGCAGCTTCAAACCAACCTTCACGTTTACCCACTGCACCTGTAAAAGATCCAGCTTCATGACCGAACAGCTCACTTTCCGCAAGGTGATCGCTAATCGCGCCGCAATTCACTGCGAGAAAAGGGCCCTTCCTACCGCTCAGTAGATGTATATGACGCGCAACCAATTCTTTACCTGTTCCAGTTTCGCCCCCAATAAGTACCGGCGCTTCACTGGGCGAAATGCGCTCAATATATTCCAGTAAATCTGCTGATATGGGATCGGAAAACACCAAGGCTTTTGCCCTTACCGACAAGGGCTGTGCATTGCCACCTTCCAGTGAAAGAACTACAGGTTGTTTAGATGTTTCAGGCACAGTGAACCTCGATTTTATTTTTACAATGATCCAAATTAATTATTTAACGCAAGTAAATAACTACTGCAAATTAGTCTGGAGGCATTGTAAAAGCTAAGTTAAAAAAAATTAAGGAATTTAAAAATCTAAAGTTATAACAAAAAAAATATAGCGCCAAAGATATTGTTACTATTCAAAAACCTATCGCCGAATTAAAAACACCTGCCGAGGCAGGTGTTTTGTTAAGCTTCACGTTTTATTTAACGTATATCTTGTCGAAGATTCCGCCGTCGCCGAAATGTTCTGGTTGCGCTTTACCCCAACCGCCAAAATCAGCAATAGTGACAAATGTTAGCTTAGGGAAGTTTTTAGCAAAGGTAGCCGCAACTTCTGCATTGCGTGGACGATAATAATTTTTTGCTGCAATTGTTTGACCCTCTTTGGAATATAGATATTCCAAATAAGCTTTAGCAACAGCGGTATTACCTTTTGCTTCAGCATTCTTATCTACTACTGCCACAGAGGGTTCTGCCAAAATAGAAATGGATGGCGACACAATGTCAAACTTGTCCGCGCCAAATTCTTTCAACACCAAATGAGCCTCGTTTTCCCATGCGAGCAATACATCCCCTACACCGCGTTGAGCAAAGGTCGTTGTCGAGCCACGCGCACCTGAATCCAGTACGGGAACATTTTTATAAAGTTTGGCGACGAAATCTTGTGCGGCTTGGTCTGAGCCTAATTTCTTTTTAGCGTAACCCCAGGCTGCAAGATAGTTCCAGCGAGCACCACCAGAGGTTTTTGGATTAGGAGTAATAACTTCCACGCCGGATTTAATTAAATCATCCCAATCCTTAATTTTTTTCGGATTACCTTTCTTCACGAGGAACACGATGGTAGACGTGTATGGTGCACTGTTGTCAGCCAAACGAGTTGACCAATCTTCAGGTAACAGTTTTCCTTTTTTAGCCAATGCATCAACGTCAGCGGCTAATGCAAGAGTAGCAACGTCTGCTTGCAAACCGTCAATGATTGCGCGTGATTGACTACCAGAGCCGCCATGAGATTGTTCAACCTTTACGTTGTCACCGGTCTTTTCTTTCCAATATTTGGTGAAAGCAGCGTTGTATTCTACATATAACTCGCGAGTTGGATCGTAGGACACATTCAACAAATTAATGTCTTTTGCAAAACTGGTTGATGATATTAGTAGAGTGGCAGCCAAGAGGGCCGCACGTTTAGCAAACAGCTTCATTAGATTTTTCCTCATAAGTAAAAGTGAACAACATTAAATCGTTGCTGACACTTCATATGCCATATCTGTGCCAGAGAAATTAATTTTATTAGATGACTTTTTATTATTTTATAAAAAAAAATTATATGCGTTTAAATTTTCATAAGCGCTTAATAAACGTACTTAAATCGACTGACAGAAAGATTTTATAGATTAAAACTCAGGCAAATTTATGCGACTTTGCTATTAGAAATATTGGAAAGGCTATAAGAATTTTTCGCACCCGTTTCGTCAAAAAAACTATGGCGATATGAAGCTTCTTAATAAATTAGTTGGCACTTATAGATAGAATAGAGATATGTTTTTTCAACAGAATTGTTTAAATGCAAACACTACAAATTTATTAATTGATGAATAATCAACATACCAAAAGAAATCCAACATCCAATGTATTAAAGGAAGCAAAAGATTAAGGTGCATTAGATCAAGAAATAAAAACTGGAAAGTGACTTACCCAGTGATTCGATTTGCACCGCGATTCTATAGATCTGAACCTTGCGCTGCCCATAGCAGTCAAAATGTCGCGATAAGTGTGATAGATTTCCGCCCCTTCATTGAATATTCGTTGCTATCGGTAAGTTGCGATAAGGTAGTTACGCTAGATGGCGAGTCACAGTGTTTCGTTTGCGTACAAAGAGCAAATGTCACAAAACTTATAATATCAGCCCGAAAGCGTTGAACAATTCAGCCAATTTTGAAGTAAGGATTAATTATGCCTCTTTGGCGATTGATTGCAGGTTGCGTCCTGCTCTTAAGCTCCGGAATTTGTTTTGCACTGAGTGATAAAGCCAGCACTGATCAAGTGAGTGCGCAACTGGTGGCGTCGGTGGACTCTGTTGCACCGGGCAGTGAATTTTATGTCGGTGTTAATCAACGGATTATTCCGCATTGGCATACCTACTGGTCCAACCCCGGCGACTCCGGCCTTCCAACGGAAATAAAATGGAAGCTTCCCGACGGTGCCACCGCGAGCGACATAATCTGGCCAATTCCCGGCAGAATTAGTTTGGGTACTATTACTAATTATGGCTACTCCGACGAAGTAACCCTGTTAACGAAAATCAAAGTCTCACCCGACGCAAAAATCGGCGAACAATTTATTACCGAAGCCTCAGTGGAATGGCTGGTATGTAATGAAGAATGCATACCTCAACAAGTTGAACTTCGGCTAAGCCTGCCAGTGGAAGCTTCTGCACGGCAAAGCGGCGCAGGTAACTCCCTTATCCAACAATCACTTGGCCGAGTGCCCGTTACCAGCCCCTGGCCTATAAATATTGAATCTGTAAACGGAGGATTCAACCTCCACCTTGGCCTGCCGGAGTCACAAGCCAGGCAAATTAAAGATATTTGGTTCTATCCAGCCGACTGGGGTGTGATTGTCCAAAATATTGATCAACCGCATCATCAAGCAGCTAATGACCTGGTTGTGAATCTTAAAGCAGGAGAAACGAAACTCGAACCGCAGCAACATCTCAAAGGTGTTTTGGTTATCACCGAAGAAACTGCCAGCGGGGCGGTGGCAACAGGTTTTACTATCGACCTCGCTCCCGAGTTGCCGCGAGCCCACAAAACTTCTGATATAGGTTTTTTTTCAGCTTTATTCCTTGCTCTGGCAGGTGGTTTGATTTTGAACCTAATGCCTTGCGTATTCCCTGTGCTCTCATTAAAGGCTCTTTCGCTCGTAGCACAGGCACACCAATCACCAGCCCAAATTCGACTGCAAGGCTGGGTTTACACCGCAGGCGTGTTGGTAAGTTTTGGTCTATTGGCCGCTTTGTTGGTGATACTCAAAGCCGGAGGTGCGCAAATTGGATGGGGTTTCCAATTCCAATCACCCCTATTCGTGCTAGCGATGGCCTATCTCATGTTTTTAGTGGGACTCAATCTTTCAGGCGTATTTATTATCGGCGGTAGCATCGCGGGTGTTGGATCTTCGTTGGCAGATCGTGGTGGTTACAGCGGCAGCTTTTTTACCGGCGTGCTTGCCACCATTGTTGCCACGCCCTGCACTGCTCCATTTATGGCAGCAGCCCTGGGTTATGCCTTGGCGCAACCGACTTTCAAACTTTTCGCCATCTTTTTAAGTCTGGGTTTTGGATTAGCCCTTCCTTATTTACTGCTCGCCAATTGGCCCAGGTTACAAGCCTGGTTGCCAAAGCCCGGTTTATGGATGGAGCAAACTAAACAGGTTTTAGCCTTTCCCATGTATGCAGCCGCCGTGTGGTTGGTGTGGGTGTTAGCGCAACAAGCTGGCGCCAATTCCGTTGTGATTGCATTGGGAGGAATGGTCGCACTGGCTTTGGCGGTGTGGTTATACGACACCACACGCAACACTCGACTTGCTACCGAACGCGTAGGCACGACTTCTGCATTTATGATTTTGATTGCGACTCTAGCATTCGGATATTCAGGTATTAATGAAACCAGCGAAACAGCACAATCTACTTCTGCAAGCCACGCGGATCAGAATTGGGAGCCCTACTCTGCTGACCGCCTGAAAAGTTTATTGGCCGAAGGTAAACCCGTATTTTTAAATTTTACGGCAGCATGGTGCATCAGTTGTTTGGTGAATGAGCAGG
>CBHTVU010000074.1:0-16858 GCA_966096785.1 uncultured Gammaproteobacteria bacterium
TTGCATAAAGACTTAAAGTTAGCTCGCGAATCTGTCGCTAACAATTCTGTGGAGAAATATCATGACTACATCCAAAAAATCCGACAATAAAGTTGAAAGAATCCCGCTGAAGAAAGTACTTGATGCCACCACTCTTTTACGTGCTGATCACAAAGAAGTTAATGATTTGTTTGTAGAGTATGAATCTGCCAAATCAACCGCCAAGAAAAAAGAGCTGGTTGCAAAAATTTGTAATGCATTAACCGTGCATGCGCAAATTGAGGAGGAAATATTCTATCCCGCAGTGAAGTTAGCCTTAAAAGATAAAGAGCTAATTCCCGAGGCTGCCGTTGAACATGCCACCCTGAAAACCTTAATCGCCCAGATCGAAGGAGTTGAACCTGATGGGGAAATATATGACGCTAAAGTCAAGGTACTATCAGAGTACGTAAAGCACCACGTTAAAGAAGAACAAAACCAGATTTTCCCAAAAGCAAAAGAGTCTACCAAGTTGAATCTTGGTGAGCTGGGGGAAAAGCTGTTAGAGCGAAAGAAAGAATTAATGGCTAGTCTCGGTCAATAACCAGGAAAGATTAACGGGAATTTTATGAGCGACTAAGAGAAAGTTAAAGCCCACATATAAAAAGAGTAACGCTAACGGCCTTACTCTTTTTACCGTTTGTAACTCCTGTTTAGAACTGCAGAAAAATCAGTGTCTATCTCTAGGCTCTTGTTGTTTAAGCATAGCTTTGGCCACCGTGCTATCCGGTGTCACGTTACTCATGGCAACTTGCGCTTTATTTTTAAATCCTGATACCACCATGTCATCACCTGACATAAGTGCATTAAACCCATCTAGCGCCACTTTGGCAGGGTCCGCAAGCTCATGCTCCAGAATTTTGGAGTCTTCCATATTTGCTTTGTGGAAAAAATCTGTATCTGTAGCGCCCGGAAGCAACGACGTAATAGTGACACCTGTGTCAGCTATTTCGGCTCGAACCGCCTCCGTAAATGAGTGCACAAACGCTTTTGTTCCGTGATAGACAGATTGAAATGGTCCAGGCACTTTTCCTGCAATAGAAGCAACATTAAGAATTTTTCCGGATTGATTATTCACCATGTCTTGCAGGAATAATTTTGTAAGTACCACATAGGCATTAATGTTTAGCTGAATAATATCGAGTTCTCTGTAAATATCGGTATCTACAAAGCGACCATACAAACCTTGGCCGGCGTCATTAACAAGAATATCAACTTGTAGGCCCTCGGCTTTTATTTCTTCATACAACTCAAACGGGCTTTTTTCATTAAATAAATCTTTGGCAATCGGTACTACCCGAACGCCATATTCCGTCGACAATTCTTCTGCCACATCATCAAGCCGCGTTGCGGTGCGAGCGACTATAATTAAATTGTAATCATTAGCAGCAAATACTTTTGCCAGTTCATAGCCTATTCCACTGGTAGCTCCAGTAATAAGCACATAGCTTTCGTTTTGTAATGTCATGATAAATACTCCGGTAGCTTAAAAGTTTGGACGCAATATAACTTTGCGGCAATCTTGCTCTTTTTCATTGAAAATCCGATAACCTTCTGCAGCTTCCTTTAAGGGGAGGCGGTGCGAAATAATTATTTCGGGATTTAATTTTCCTGCAATAATTTGCTCAAGAAGATGAGGTAGAAGCGGATGAACATGGGTTTGCCCCATTTTAAATGTAAGCCCTTTATCAAACGCATCACCAAATAAAAAACCATGGATAAAGCCCGCATATACCCCCGGCACACTAACAACACCTCCGCGTCTCACCGCAGCTATGCATTGACGCAGCGCCTTTCCACTACTTGCTTCAATTTTTAATGTCGTTAAAACGGTTTCAACAGCGCTGCCTTTAGCTTCAAATCCAACGGCGTCAATGGCAGCATCAACACCACGATAACCGTCTGTTTGTTCGATAATTGCTTCTGCGGGATCGTCAATTTCATCAAAATTAATCGGTATGACACCGTAATTTTCCTGCGCAAAATCGAGCCGGTATTGGTTGTGATCAACCATAAATATTTTTTCGGCCCCTAAAAATCTCGCGCTGGCGGCCGTCATAAGCCCCACGGGCCCCGCACCGTAAATCGCGACACTGCTGCCCTGTGTAATTCCCGCGTTAACCGCTGCTTGATATCCCGTTGGTAAAATATCGGTAAGGAAAAGAACTTTTTCATCATCTAATCCGTCTGGAATTTTAAATGGGCCCGTATTTCCCTTCGGAACTCGCACGTATTCCGCTTGGCCGCCTGGTAACCCGCCATACAAATGGCTGTACCCAAATAAGGCTGCACCAGGAGGGATTTGTTTTTTATTTAAAATTGCTCCGCGCCCTGTATTAGTTGTTTCACATGCCGCGTGTAAATTCATAGCACAGTAAAAACAATTTCCACAGGCAATCACAAATGGAATAATTACGCGATCGCCTATATTTACCGCAGTGACCGCACTGCCAACCTCTTCAACAATTCCCATAAATTCGTGACCGAAAATATCGCCATCTTTTACCTGCGGAATTTTTCCGCGATAAAGATGCAAATCGGAGCCGCAAATAGCCGTAGCTGTTACTCGTAGAATTATGTCATCTGCCTCCTGAATTATGGGGTCTGGAACACTTTCTACTCTTACATCTTTACTACCGTGATACGTGAGGGCTTGCATAAATTCACTCCAAAAATTTTCAAAATTAAATGTGTATAAGGTACTCATCGAAATTACTTCAACGCTAACAAGATCACCCTAGAGTCATCGTTCGCCAACGAACGGAAAATAGGATGGGTGGCGTTCAATCTCGTTATTTGAAATTTAATTTGTTAATCGTGCGTTTTACGCGTCACATATTTTTATAAGTAGCAATAGAGGTTCAGGGGGTATGTAAAGTGAATTCTGTAGAAGACGTGATTAATTACTTGTGCGAAAAGGAACTATCAATTGTGACAGCAGAATCATGTACCGCTGGAATGGTCACTTCACTGCTCGCCGACGCCCCCGGTTGTGCTTCAATTTTGGAAGTGGGCTATGTGGTTTACACGGAACACGCAAAGCACCAATGTTTGGGTGTTGACCTACAGACCATGCAACTGTTTGGCCTGACCAGCGAAGAAGTTGCTAGAGAAATGGCGCTGGGTGCACTAACACGTAGTCGTGCGAATATTTCCATTGCAATTACGGGTACAGCAGAATCTGAAGATGAATTAAACGGCGTTGTATGTTTCGCTTACGCCACTAAGACTGAAAATACTCAACGCGTCATAAGCGAAACCATTAAATTTGTTGGTAAGCGAAACCAGGTGCGTCATTCTGCAGCTATGCACGCAATAGTATCTATTCCCTCAGTGTATGAAAAATTTTCTATTGGTGAAGGAGATTTATTTTATGACTAAGCGCGCAGGATTTTTATTAACGACCAAATTTAATATCATTATTTGTAAAATATCGCCAGCCAAATAGTTACTTGCTCTGGATCAGTCCACTCAACTTTATGCTTTCGATGTGCTGGTATATTTAAATAATCGCCTTTTTTTAAACTTACCAACTTATTATTTTCAAACTCCAAAACTGCGCTTCCCTCAAGCACTAATATCCATTCGCCCTCTTCCTGATCGTACCAGGTGTCTTCCGGTGTTGATTGGCCTTTGGAAATAATCCTCTCGATTCTCACATTGGATGATTTTAAAATATCCCCAAATATTTCTGCCTCGAAATTGGTGGGTATAGATTCAAATATATTTTTCGTTTGCATATTATTCAACCTGAGCGCTGCTCTTAGATTCCATTTATCAAACGAAAGAATATTAAATCTGCTCGTTATATAACGCACGGAATTGTTTCTCTAAACCTATTAGATTTATTGAAATTCAGACAACCCGCACAACAAAGCGAGTATGAAGATGAAAATTGCAACTTATAACGTCAATGGCATTAATGCTCGTTTACCTGTTTTGTTGCGATGGCTTAAAGAGTCGCAACCCGACATAGCCTGTTTGCAAGAATTAAAAGCACCGCAAGAGAAATTCCCCGCGAACGCCATTCAAGAACTTGGTTATGAAGCCATATGGCACGGGCAAAAAAGTTGGAATGGTGTTGCAATTCTGTCTCGCATTGGGAAGCCCCTGGAAATTCGCCGTGCGCTACCAGGTGACCCCGATGATTTGCACAGTAGATATATTGAAGCAGCAGTGAATGGAATTGTTATTGCTTGCCTCTATTTGCCAAACGGAAACCCTGCTCCTGGTCCTAAATTCGATTATAAATTATTGTGGTTTGAACGCCTGAAAATTCACGCGGCAGAACTTTTTTCGTCGGGCGTGTCCGTTGTGCTCGCCGGAGATTTTAATGTAATTCCCACCGACTTGGATGTTTATAAACCTGAACGCTGGATTGACGACGCACTTTTTCGCCCCGAGGTTCGCGAAGCATTCAAGGAGCTGATGGCACAAGGTTGGGAAGACGCCTTAAGAAAATTTCACCCTAAAGAAAAAATTTATACCTTTTGGGATTATTTCAGAAATGCCTATACCCGTGACGCGGGTTTACGCATAGACCATTTGTTAGTGAGCCCTAGCGTTAAAAAAAGGTTAATCGACAGTAATGTTGATAAACAGGTTAGGGGCTGGGAGAAAAGTAGCGATCACGCGCCTGTTTGGATTTCCTTAAAATAAAAATATCTGGCAAGCTTACGCGATACGAATATTGGATGGGGTTCGCGTATTTGGCGCCTAAATAGAGGAAATTGAAATGATTGACCATACAGGTTTGATTGCTAGCGATTTTGAAAAAAGTAAAAAATTTTACAAATCTGCCCTTTCAGCCATAGCCTATGAATTAATTGCGGAAATTCCAGCATTAGTAAATGGTCGCGCAAATATTGCAGGTTTTGGTGAACCTCCCCAACCTGATTTTTGGGTAATTCACGGCACGCCTAATGTACCGCCTGTCCACGTCGCATTTAGAGTTGGAAGCCGCGCAATTGTTGATGCTTTCTATAAAGCCGCTTTAGATGCAGGCGGTAAAGACAACGGCGCACCGGGAATTCGCGCACATTATCATCCTCATTATTACAGCGCCTATGTACGTGACCCGGATGGGCATAATATCGAAGCGGTTTGCCACGATGCTCCGATTGTTGATTAAGCAATAGTAAAATAACTTTTTTAATCAAACTATTGAGCAATTACCGGGTTTGTCTTACACGAACTTTATTTATGTAGAAAGAGTATAAATTTAAAAAATACTTACGCTTATAATCCAGTTCTGTTCGTTTGTAACGGCGACTGCCTCAGTCCGCTAAATTCGTCAACCTTGAAAACTCAGGGTTTAACCAAAAATTATAGGAGGTATTCTATGAGTTCCCCTGGCTTACAAAAACCTTTCAGAATAATAGTATTTGTTTCGCTCGTACTTTTGGTGTTGGCAGGTCTCTTAGTGGATGAAAAATCCAAAGTACCTGTGAACAACTTGCAATTTAAAACATACCTCTCGTATTTCGGTACACCGGATTGAAAATTAGAATTCCATTTACATTTTCGTGACTGATTTATGGAACAGCTACATGATGAATAGAGCCAAACCATGGCTCTTTCCGAAATATCATGAATTAGGTCTGATCAGGTTGTTCCGGTTCCGTTTCGCCCGTTTTTTCCGAGGGATCAATAGATTTTTTGGCATGTGGATGCAAAGCATTTTCATCGGCTTCTAATAATCTAGCCGCCAACTTCCAATGCTTATCCGATTGCCCTTCTGGTCTGCCTTCAGATTCCCACATTTGATGAGCTAGATTGCGAATAGCTTTTTCACTAGTTGTCATAAGACACCTCCAAAAATGTAAAACTTCTTTATAAGCCCGCATAAAATAATCGTCGGTGTGGCAGACCTCATAAACATCTTAGCTTTGGATTGTGAACCTGCGCAGCTGATTCGTTTCTACGTGGCCAGCCAACTCCAATCTTCAATTAATTTTTCTGCGTCAATGTGAACAAGCTCGCTTAGAACTACACTCTCTATGAGTATGAGTTTTCACGTCGACAACGAACCCGGTACTTTTCTGCACTTATGTTAAATAAAAAAACTGATGCTTTACGTGTTGTGGGAATTGGTGCCTCTGCAGGCGGGCTTGACTCCCTAGCCCGGATTTTACCTGCACTAAAACCCGACACTCGCAGCGTCTATATTATTGCCCTGCATATGGGGCGGCATAACCATATTGATGTGATCCTCAAGTTACTTAAGCGCTTGTCCGCACTTCCCCTGGCAGCAGCAACGCATAATGACTTGCTGATTGCAGACCAGGTTTTTTTAATTCCGCCCGGTACCACGGGTGTTATCAAGGGCGAACATATACAGCTACTACCTGTTAGTAGCGACCAAATTTCCAGTCCCTCAGTTAATGTGCTCTTTACGTCTATCGCAAAGCACAATCATCAGACGGTGGGAATTATTTTGTCGGGTGCGGGAAATGATGGTTCGTTGGGATGTCGCGCCATAAAAACCGCCGGAGGAAAAATCATTGTGCAAAGTCTCGAATCAGCTCAATTAGATGGAATGCCCGGCGCTGTCATTCGAGCCGAGCTTGCTGATGAAATTCTCGCACCTGAACACATAGCGCCATCGCTCACTAACGAATGTTCCTTTAAGGACACTCATTTTTCTAAGATGAGCCCCAATAAAACTACAACGAATGTTCCTTTAAAGGATGTGGGAAATTTAAAGGACACTGACAATTCAGGTAGTACCGAAAATTTAAGCGATACGGAGATTTTTAATCATTTACTTAACGCAATCATGGCAACTACCAACGTTGATTTTTCACATTACAAAGAAGAAACCTTGTTGCGAAGACTTAAACGCCGATTAGTGACGTTGAATATAGCGTCACTTCAGGATTATCAAATTTACACACAAAAGCACCCTGACGAACTGCACAATTTACAACATCAATTTCTCATCTCTCTTTCATCATTTTTTCGTGACGGGGAATCTTTTTCTGCCTTAAAACAACACCTGAATGAATTGATAAAAAATAAATCTATTGGCGAGCCCATTCGTGTTTGGGTACCCGCCTGCGCTTCTGGAGAAGAGTGCTATAGTTGGATGATATTAATTGCCGAGATTCTTGGGAATCGCCTCGCGGACTATCCCGTAAGTGTTATTGGCAGCGATTTAAATGAACAGGCAATCGCTGTAGCGAATCGAGGGTGCTATCCAGGGACAGCATTACGCGATATAGCTCCAGACCTACTAGAGCGCTACTTTAATCGCGATGGACAAGATTTATACGTCAAACCTTTTATTCGTCAAGCCTGTCATTTTCAGGTCGAGGACATTTCAAGCAATCAATCATTGGAAAACCTTGACGCCATTAGCTGTCGTAATTTGCTTATCTACATGACTAGTCCGTTGCAAGATAAGCTGATCAAAAAATTTTATGATTTTTTGAATCCACGAGGGATTTTGTTTCTCGGGCAATCAGAAACTATAGGGTTGCTAGGGAGCAGCTTATTTTTACCGCTGGATCACTACCACCGCGTCTATCGTTGCAAAAAAATAAAAATGCATGAGAAGTAAGCTGTTTAACTAAAAGGATGCAGCATGAATAATGTCGGAGCTTTGCTCGAAAAACGTAGCTTGGTCAGCAGGCTATTGGTTGGATTTGGTGCGCTCTTAATAATAATTTTGCTACTGAGCATCAACTCTATTTTCACTGTGCGTGAGATGAGTCAACAAACTTCTGAACTTTATCAGAGAGAGTTGTTAGGTATTTCCCACATCAAGGAAACCAATATCAATCTGATTATAATAGGACGCAGTCTTCGACAATATATTCTCGCCCCAAGCCTTGTTCAACGAAGTGAAGCCAAAATCCGTTTTGATCAAGCAATTCTTAACGTGGAAAAAGAATTGGATGCAGCCCGCAAAAGTATTTACCGTGAGCGAGAAAAACGCCTGCTGAATGAATACGACCTGGAGTTTGATCAATATAAACATAATGCGAATTATGCAATTACATTGGTTGACGAAAATGCGGAATACCAGGGCAAGGCCATAGCTTTTGTCTCAAGCGCACAATTCATTCAAGTCGGCGACGTTGCAGACCATTCATTAAAACAAATCGCAGAACTTATAGAGGCGGGTGCCCAGGAAACGGCCATGACCATGGCCGCACAAAGTTCTGATACAGAACAATTCAAATTGGGACTCATGCTCGCCGGTTTATTATTTGGAGGGATTGTTGGAGTTTTGATTAGTCGCTCCATAACACGGCCGGCTAATCGCTTACGTTATGCCATTGATAATTTAGCGTCGGGTAAAGTCAACGACGCTATTCCCCTCACGGATTATCCCAATGAAATTGGCGTAATCGCACGCGGCGTTGAGCAATTGCAAAACGTCTACCGAACTATGGAATTTCAACGCTGGGGCAAAACGCATCTGGCAGAAATTGCGACTCTCTTACAACAGGCAGATAGTTTCTCCGAATTATCTCGTGGAGTTCTTTCCACGCTCTGCCCGCTATTAGGTGCGGGACACGGTGTATTTTATGTGCATGAAGAAGGCGACGGTTTGCGTTTGCTGGGTGGATACGGATACCGCGAACGTAAACAGCTCAGGCAACACTTCGCCATTGGTGAGGGCTTGGTGGGGCAATGCGCGTTTGAGAAAGCACCAATCACCTTGATTGATCCTCCCGCCGATTATATTGCTATTAATTCAGGGCTTGGCGAAAGCCTGCCGCGCGTCATTGTTATTTTGCCGATCCTTCATAAAGAGCGCTTATTGGGCGTGTTGGAGCTCGCGTCATTCCAACCCTTCGACGCACGTGAAATGGATTTGTTGGATGCGTTAATGCCGAGTTTAGGAATGAGCATGGAGTTGCTCGAACGCAGCCTTCGCACCCGAACCTTACTTAGCGAAACCCAGGAACAAGCACTGCGCATGGAAAAACAAGCTGCTCAGTTAGAAGAGCAGTCAGTCGAAATGGAAGCTCAGCAATTTGAGTTGATGCAAACCGAAGCCTGGTATCGCGGCATCGTGGAAACAGCACCGGACGGCATGCTAGTAGTCAATGCACAAGGTACGATTATTTTGTGCAACCCCAAAGCCGAAGAACTTTTCGGTTATGCACACGGCGAACTTATGGGGCAAAGTGTCGATCAATTAGTGCCGGTAGGTGCTCGTGGTGGCCATGCACACAAGCGTGCCGGATTCATGGCTTCGGGCGGTAGTCGCGCTATGGGTGCTGGATCAGATCTTAAGGGATTGCGTAAAGATGGAAGCGAATTCCCCATTGAGGTTGGCTTGAGTTTACTGCCAGATTTGGGCGGACGCGGAGTCTGTGCATGCAATTCCATTCGCGATATCAGCGATCGAATTGTGGTGCAGAAACAATTGCAGCTGGCCAATTTTCTTAGCGACCAGGCAATGGAACTTACGCAATCAGGCTATTGGCATGTGCCGCTCAAGGAAACTGATGGCTATTACAATTCATCCGAGCGCGCCGCGAGTATTTACGGCGATCCACCGCGCAAAGACTGGCGCTATCACGTGATGGATGAGTGGTACGTTAATGTCAAACTGGGCGACCCGACTGTCGCGGAGCTTGCCCTAAATAATTTTACCGCCGCCATCGAAGGAACAGTTCCCCGTTACGACGTTGTCTATGCCTACAAGCGCCCCATCGATGGCCGAGTCGTGTGGATTCATGCGATGGGGCATATTGTTCGCAATGCTGAAGGTGAAGCCACCGATATGTACGGTGTTGCTGTGGATGTCACCATCAGTTTAGAAGCAGAACGGAATCTTCAAAAAGCAAAAGAACTTGCTGAAGACGCAACGCGTATGAAATCGGATTTTCTCGCCAATATGAGCCACGAAATTCGTACGCCCATGAACGCAATCATTGGCATGTCTCATCTCGTTTTAAAAACTGATCTTGCACCACGCCAACGCGATTACATCAAAAAAATTCAGGGCTCCGGTCAACACCTGCTCGGCATCATCAACGATATTCTCGATTTTTCCAAAATTGAAGCGGGCAAACTTTCCATTGAATACGTCGACTTTGAATTGGATAAGGTGCTGGATAATGTTGCCAATGTAAGTTCAGAAAAAACCAGCGCAAAAGGTTTGGAATTAATTTTCAATATTGATCAAAACGTGCCGCGTTATTTGAATGGCGACTCCTTACGCATCGGACAAATACTGATTAATTATGCAAACAATGCCGTTAAGTTTACTGATACGGGTGAGATAGTCGTTACAGTAAAAGTGCTCGAGCAAAATGAACAAGACGCCCTACTGCATTTCAGTGTGCGCGATACGGGTATCGGCCTTACCGACGAACAACAAACCAAACTCTTCCAATCTTTTCAGCAAGCCGACATGTCCACCAGCCGTAAATACGGTGGTACAGGTTTGGGCCTCGCAATATCAAAACAACTCGCACAACTCATGGGTGGCGATGTAGGTGTAGAAAGTGTGTATGGCGAAGGCAGCACATTTTGGTTCACTGCGCGTTTGAAAAAAACCGAAGCGCCCATGAAGAATTTTTTACTGGAGCCCGCGCTAAGAGATAAGCGCGCATTAGTAGTTGATGATCACGATATGGCGCGCGGTGTTTTAGATATAGTATTAAGCAAAATGTCATTCAAAGTTGATGAAGCCGCAAGCGGACAAGAAGCCATTGCGGCAATACAACGTGCTGCACAAACCGGGCAGCCCTATGAAATCGTATTTTTAGATTGGCGTATGCCGGGAATGGACGGCATAGAAACAGCCCGCGCTATAAACGAATTACCTTTGCAAGTTACACCGCATCTAGTCATGGTCACCGCTTACGGGCGCGAAGAAGTGCTTCAAGCCGCCGAATCAGTAGGCCTGGATGACGTCATTATAAAACCGATTAATCCCTCCATTTTGTTTGACTCGGTGGTTCGAATATTGGGCGGACAACTTGAAGAAATTCACGCGGATGATAATCGCGGTTCGAACAGTGAAGCAGATTTATCAAGCATAGCTGGTGCAGAAATTCTGGTAGCGGAAGACAACGAATTGAACCAGGAAGTTGCTATGGGGTTGCTAACCGATGCCGGGTTCGTCGTTACCATCGCCAACAATGGTGAAGAAGCCTTGAGCCTTCTGAAACAACACAGCTACGACATAGTGCTCATGGACATGCAAATGCCTGTGATGGATGGCGTGAGTGCGACCCAGGAAATTCGTAAAAATACATCGCTCAACGAATTGCCCATTGTGGCTATGACCGCAAACGCAATGACACAAGATAAAGAACGGTGCCTTGCAGCTGGAATGAATGATCACGTCGCAAAACCTATAGACCCGGAAGAATTATTTCGCACCTTATTACGCTGGATAAAGCCGCGAGCAAATTCTACCAATACGCCTGCACAATCTGACCCTGAAAAAACACAAACTTTCGAAAAAAAATTGCCAGAGATTGAAGGCATTGATATGCAATTGGGTATGAAACGTGTGCTCAATAAAATGCCCGCGTATATTTCCATGTTGCGAAAATTTTTAGAAAGCCAATCGACAGCTGCAACAGAGTTACGATCTGCATTAGCGAACAACGATATGTCAACTGCCGAGCGCATTGCCCACACCCTTAAAGCTGTGTGCGGAAATATCGGCGCCAGCGCGCTCCAACATCAAGCAGAAACCCTGGAACATTTATGCGGCTCGGCTGGGGCACTAGATGTTTTAGAACCCAAGCTCAATGAATTTGAAGCAGCACTGCTTCGTTTGTGCGACACACTAAGATCTGCTCTTCCTCCTAAAGCTGAAACCAACGCTATTGCCTACGACATACATTTGGTTCGGCCAGTTGTCCAAAAGTTAATTCAGTTACTCGCTACCGATAACGGCGAAGCCTGCGAACTGTTTGAGGAAAATATCGGGATCATTCAATCGGTGTTGGATACACCCATTTTCATACAGCTTGAAAAAGCTATCAAAAATTTCGATTTTGAAAAAGCGCTAACCATTGTGGAAGAAAACAAAAGTTTCAATGCAATCGTTGAAACGGAAAACAGAAGCGCACCATGAAAAACCCGACAACTTTTTTTACTAAAATAAGTAAGCTTTCAGGATTGCCTTTATTGGCATCGCTGTGCGTCGGGTTATTTGCCGGTTGGATTTCAATTCAGCTACTACAAGCTTATGGTGATGCTCGCATACGCACCGAGCTAAATATTAAACTGGAAAAATTACAGGATTATCTTTCGCTTGCCACCACGCGTAATCGCGCAATGGGGGTCGCCTTACTGCTGGGGCTCAACGAGCCCATTATAAAACACGCAGCCTTGGGTGAAACCGGGTTCGATGCACCAGATGTATTGCAACGTTTGCGTGTTGCGCGTAAGCAATTTGATTTTGAAGGGATTTATGTCATCAGCAACCAAGGGCTCATTATCGCCAATGATACTGATGGATTGAAATCAACGACCAAGAGCATCGCTTTTCGTCCTTATTTTCAACTGGCCATGAAAGGTCAGGAATCCGTTTATATGGCGATAGGAACCAATTCAGATTCACGCGGTTTATTTGTCGCTGCGCCTATTCACGCAAACACCGGAAAAGATTCGGATATTATCGGTGTCATTTCCGTGAAATTATCGGCTGAAGATTCTCTGGATAAATTGTTGAGTCATATCAGCGACGACGCTTTGTTAATTTCTCCACAGGGTGTCGTATTTGCCTCGTCACGTAAAGAATGGCAGTTAAACCTGGCAAGTCCCCTGGACGAAAAACACATTCAGGAAATTCGTGAACTCAAACAATTTGGAACACGTTTTGAAAATGCTCGCCCAAAGGTTTTAGGCTTTGATCCTTCACAATCGCTTATCACACTCCAAGGGAAACGTTTGATCGCCGAGCGCATTGCTCTCAATTGGAACGATCCTAATGGCGCATGGTTAGCAGTGCTGCTGGAAGACTCAGGAAAATGGCTAACACAATCACGCAAGCTTGGTATTGCGGGATCTATTTTATTATTTTCGTTACTCCTTGGATGGTTACTTCAACAGCAAGTTAGCCGCACTCGACGGCTTCGTGCATCTCTGGCAAGCGAAAATGAAGCGCGCACCAAAGCGCAGGAAAATAATCTCGCTGCAGTTGAAGAGCGTGCACTTATCGCAAAAATAACCGCTGAGTTACGCCGTGTACAAAATTACACCGAACTTGTACAAACGCTTATGCATCATGCCAGTGAATTGTTTGGCATAGGTTTTGGGTTGCTCTACGTGGCTGATAATATACAAAAGCAATTGCGGTTAGTGGGCGGATACGGTGTTCCGGTAAGCGACATTGGCAAAGAAATTCCTTATGGCGAAGGTCTGGCCGGACAGTGCGCACTTGAAGAAAAACCCTTACAGATTAATCATCTACCGCCCGATTATATTCAGATTGTTTCCGGCAGTGGCGCAGCAAGTCCACAAGTTATTTTGTTACATCCATTAATGGTAAAAGGAAAATTAGTCGGCGTATTGGAATTAGCATCTTTCAATGGGTTAACGAACAAACAGGAAAAAATATTAGCGGAGTTTGAAATAACGACGGCTGCAAACATTGAAATAATGAAGCAGCGACAAGCCCTGGAATTAGAATTTCATCAGCAACGAGCATCTGAAGAATCTCTGCGCCAGCAGACATGGCTTCAGCAGGCGCTAATCGACACAATTCCATTCCCCATATTTTATAAAGGCCCTGACTGCAGGTTTCTCGGCTTTAATCGAGCCTATGAAAAAATATTTAATGTTAAACGCGAAGACCTGATCGGCAAACAAGTGCTCGATCTCGAGTATTTACCAAAAGCAGATCGCATCGCCTATCAACAGGAAGACGAGCGCGTCATTGCAGATGTTAGTGAAGTACAACGGGAAGTCATGATTCCATTCGCCGATGGAAAATTACACCAAACACTTTACCGCGTGTCCGGCTTTCGGCTCGATGATGGTCAGCCTGGCGGCTTAGTAGGAATATTTATTGATTTAACTAATCACACCACGAGGAATTAAAAATGGAAGACACCATTGTTTTCACCCAAAAAGCAATAATTTTAGTGGTGGATGATACCCCGGATAATTTAACACTCATGAGCGGTTTACTGAAAGACAACTATATTGTGAAGGTTGCCAACAGTGGTGCACGCGCACTCAAAATTGCTCAGTCAGAAACACCGCCTGATTTAATCCTGCTCGATATTATGATGCCCGAAATGGATGGCTATGAAGTGTGTCGCCGTTTAAAAGCCGACAACAAAACGCGTGATATCCCTATCATATTCCTGACCGCAAAAACTGAAGTCATAGACGAAACTCACGGGTTTGAATTGGGCGCGTCTGATTACATTACCAAACCTATTTCTCCGCCTATTGTGCTTGCACGAGTAGAAACGCATCTCACAGTAAAACGCGTTCAAGATTTTTTGCGAGACAAAAATACATTTCTGGCAGCCGAGGTTAACAAAAGAACGGCCGAAATTATAGCAATCCAGGACGTTACTATTAATGCGATGGCATCGCTCGCCGAAACGCGCGATAACGAAACCGGCAATCACATTCGCCGCACGCAACGTTATGTAAAAGTATTAGCAGAAAAATTACGGTTTAATCCGCGCTTTGCTCATTTTCTTAATGATGACAAAACAATTGAATTACTCTACAAATCAGCGCCCTTGCATGACATAGGTAAAGTGGGAATCCCCGATAGAATTTTATTAAAACCGGGTCGTTTTGAACCGGAAGAATTTGAAATTATGAAAACCCATACCACCCTCGGTAGGGACGCAATATTGCAAGCAGAAAAAGATCTCGGCGCAGAAATGCCTTTCTTAAAATATGCAAAAGAAATTGCCTACAGTCATCAAGAAAAGTGGGACGGTTCCGGATATCCCGAAGGCCTCTCCGGTGATGACATTCCTATTTCAGCGCGACTCATGGCCG
Organism: uncultured Gammaproteobacteria bacterium; assembly: GCA_966096785.1. Taxonomy (GTDB): domain Bacteria; phylum Pseudomonadota; class Gammaproteobacteria; order Pseudomonadales; family Cellvibrionaceae; genus Cellvibrio. The sequence goes on from CBHTVU010000074.1 coordinate 14,974, forward strand.
TGGCGGATGTATATGACGCATTGATCAGCCGTCGTGTTTATAAAGCGCCCATGCCCCATGAAAAAGCGGTTGAAATCATTAAAGAAGGCAAAGGCAATCATTTTGATCCCGACATGGCTGACGCATTTCTGGAACTACAAGATGAATTCAAAAAAATTGCTGCAGCCCACGCAGACAGCGATGCCGATCTCACTAAAAAAGTTGAATATCTGGAAAAGGCGATTACAGAAAAACCCTAGTAGTTAATCGAAAATTTGCTCGAGTGAATTTATGGCAATAACTAAATATACGAAGATTCTGATAACCAATGGCGAGGGTAAATTTGTTATCAGAATTTTCACAACAGCTTAACCTAAAATTAAATCCGCTGAATTCACCACAAGTGCATATTCGTTATTTAAATTAGCCAGCGACATAGCATGAACCTCTTCTGCAGTCCGCAGTGTTCCAAAGTAATCAACCTTTGCAAATGCGAAGCATGCATTCTCAATAACAATCATATTAAATCCAAGACAAGCACCCGTTCGCACAGTGGCTTCCACCGAGTTATTAGTTGATGCACCAACCACAACGAGTGAAGTTATTCCATGTTGATTCAATAAATGTTGAAGATTTGTGTTGGTAAATGCACCTGGGGTTTGCTTTTCGATGACAAACTCATTTTCACGCGGGGAAAATTCCGGCTTAAATTCAAACCCTTCCTGCTCCGGCCAAAAAACTGAATCAATTTGCTTTGATCGATGCCGCACATGAATTATCGGCCAACTTATTCTCCGCCAATGCGATAATAAATTTAAAATATCCTCTTGCGCGTTTTTATTATTGCGAGCACCAAGCTTGGGGTTGTCGATGCCTTTTTGCTGATCGATGATTATGAGTGCTGATTTGGCTTCTAATTTCATACATATAAAATTTCATTGGGTTTGTTAGGTCATACTGGGGGTTTGCAAATTTTTATTTTACTGACTTGAACTTTCCATATAGTAAAAAGTAACTTACCTGTTCATGCACATCGCTGAAGCCAGGCATAAAGGTATGACTATGGGGAACAACTATAAAATCTTTCATACCTTCCAGTTTTGCGCTCTCAACAGACACCTTGCCGTCATTATCTGTTTCAAACGCACCAGAAAACCACGGGTCTACGCTTTTAGTACCTGCAATAATACCAACCTCGAGTGGAATTTCTTTTAATTGATTTGGCTTGCTAGTGAGTTCCAAACCTAACTCTTGCCCTGCAGGACCAGTAGACAACCTATACCACCATCTGTCTTTGTATTTACTCGTAACTTCGCTGCCGTGATTCGGAGGGCCTAACATTACAACACGCTTAGCCTCCGGCACATGATTGGTCTGAAAGTAATTTCTCACCAAAATACCGCCAAGAGAATGAGTCACGAAATTAATTTTATCTGTATTTCTCTTTCTGCATTCATTGATTCCGTTTTCAACAATTGAAGAAAGCTCGTCAATATTTTTCTTGGTTGATGGATAGGAATTGTTTACGACAAAATATCCCTCTTTCTTTAAAGCATTACCAAGTGAGCTCATAGAGGAACTTGTTCTGCCCAGCCCATGGAGAAGAATAACGCAATCACTCGCCAAAACTGGTTGAGCTATTAAAAACAATAGCAATAAAAATTTGTGCAATTGGTTTTTCAATCTACCACCAAGTTCAAAAAAGTCATTATCACTCCCCATTATTCTATTTTTCAGCTTTTATTGTGCGCTGCTTCGTGTAACGAATTTTCGTAACCTGAATTCTTCAAAAACGCAGCCACAGACTGCAATACTTTCTCAGACCAAAACTCGTAGCCTTCAGGCCAAGGGCAATCTTGGCTACCATTCAGTTCAACCGAAAGATCTATCATTCGCCAGAAAAATC
>CBHTVU010000075.1:0-16751 GCA_966096785.1 uncultured Gammaproteobacteria bacterium
GCACAATCACACTGGTGGATGTTCCAGTCTGCAAATAAGGGCCGCGTGTTAAATTTGTTGCAGAAGCGATACCCACATTAAAAATAAAAAATGCGGCCAATAATCCTTTCACGATGAGGGTTAAATCTAATTTCATGTTGTGGTCCTCTTTATAGTCATGTCATAAAAGAGGCTTGATGCTAGGTAATAAAAATGAATGGTCAGTGACAGATTTGTTACGTTTTGATGATGAGGTGGCAGGTAAATTTTTATATAATATTTGGACTGTTGAAATTTTATTTTGAATGGCGTGAGAGTTTGAAGTAAAACATAAAAACAACCCCACCCTAGCCCTCCCCTTGGCAGGGGAGGGAACTCATTGTGCTTCGTAGAATATTATAGGTTCATTTGACAACCGGGCGCAGCCGGGAGGGGATGATTGCACTATGTTCCTAGTAGGGAGTCGAGCCCCTCCCCCTGTGAAGGGGGAGGCTGGGTGGGGGTGCTTTTATTACAAAATAAATTTTTAAATCACGCTGCCGCCAACAAAATTTTCTTAGTCACCTCAGCAGTAATGTCGCCTTTTTCTCCCAATGGATTTGGATTATGGCGAATGACATTTTCCACCAACGTGGAAATAGAGCTTCCATCCAAACCATAACCTTTGAAAGTTGTTGGTACGCCCATTTGTTCAAAGAAATGTTTAGTGGAGGCGATTGCTGCATCAATTAATTCATCTTCATTTGTATTTGATAAATTCCAAACGCGCTTTCCATATTGAATTAATTTTTCACGTTTTTGTTGACGCTGTTGATTCATAATGGATGGTAAAACAATTGCCAGAGTCTGTGCGTGATCAAGGCCGTGCAACGCCGTGAGTTCATGGCCGATCATATGGGTTGCCCAATCTTGCGGAACACCAACACCGATTAAACCGTTTAGCGCCATGGTGGCAGCCCACATAACATTTGCGCGAATGGCGTAATCTTTTGGTTGCGCTAAAACTTTTGGGCCTTCTTCAATTAAAGTTAATAGCAAACCTTCAGCAAAACGATCCTGAACTTTTGCATTCACCGGATAAGTTAAATACTGTTCCATAATATGCACGAATGCATCAACTACACCGTTTGAAATTTGGCGAGTTGGTAATGAATAAGTTGTGGTTGGATCGAGAATGGAAAACTGCGGATAAACTAATGGGCTACTAAACGCGAGTTTCTCCTGGGTGGCCGCTTTTGTTACTACTGAATTGCCGTTGCTTTCTGTACCTGTTGCCGGCAGTGTTAATATACAGCCGATAGGTAGGGCCTTAGTGAATGGAGCGTTTTTAGCCAAAATATCCCAAGGCTCGCCATCAAAATTTACTCCGGCAGCAATTAATTTTGTGGCATCAACAACACTACCACCGCCTACTGCTAGTAGAAAATCAATATTTTTTTCTTTGATTAATGCGATGGCTTTTTGGCAAGTTTCATAATGCGGGTTAGGTTCAATGCCCGAAAACTCAAAAAATGTTTTACCTTCCAGCGCTTTTATGACTTGATCGTAAACGCCGTTCTTTTTAATAGAGCCGCCGCCGTAAGTTAATAAAATTCGTGCATTAGCTGGGAGCAAATCTGTTAAAGCGCTGATTTGGCCTTCGCCGAAAACGATTTTGGTTGGGTTGTGAAAGCTGAAGTTATTCATAGCATAATCCTGTGAGCGATAAAGTGCAGAATCTAAATGAACTCTAGGTATAGCGTGAGTTTATTTACGGATGTTTACCAAGCGGAATAAAACCGACCCAATGTTTCGCCAATTGGGTATGTAAAGCCAAGTTTCTTAAAATAATCGAGCTAGCTCAGGCAGCTAATTCAGACAAATAAAACCATTTACTACGTTAAATTTAACGGCGGTGAGCTTTTGCCCGGTGCAAGGGCCTGCCACACAGGCGCCGCTTTCAATCACAAACAATGCGCCATGGTTGGCGCATTGAATCATTGTATGGCTGCTATCTAAAAATTGGTCTTCAACCCACTCAAGTGCAACACCAATATGTGGGCAAGAATTTTGGTACACATAAATTTTATTTTGCTTTTTTACTGCAAAATATTTTTCACCATTGCATTCAAAACCTTTACTGCTGTTTTCAAGAATGTCTTGTGTTTGTATGTCGGTTCGCTGCATGCAAATTCTTAAATGATATTCTTAGGGTTTGGTAACTGCTGGGGCGGCCAGTGTCAGCGTGCGTTTAACAACTTTTCCTTCGCGAACCAACTGAATTTCAATGGTATCGCCGGGTTTATGAGTTTCTAACACACTCATGTAAGCATCATCATTAGGTGTAAGTTTGCCGTCAATTGCAACGACAACATCGCCTAATACTAATTGGCCAAATTGATTGCGCGTCACGCCCTGTAAACCGGCCTGCTGTGCAGGTGAGTTATTAAATACACGCAGAATAGGAAGGCCTTCAATACCACTTTGCAACGCCCACTGTTCCGGAGCAGATTCAAAACCAATTACCGGGCGAATAATGCGGCCATTTTTAATAAGTTGTGGCACCACATCTTTTACGGTATTCACCGGAATCGCAAAACCTATGCCCGCACTTGCACCGCTTGGACTATAAATCATAGTGTTTACGCCAACGAGTTGCCCCTGCGAATTTAATAGTGGGCCACCAGAGTTACCCGGATTAATTGCTGCATCAGTTTGAATAACATTGCCAATTTTGCGGTGATTGGGTGATTCGATTTCACGGCCTAATGCACTGACAACACCTGTGGTGAGCGTTGCATCCAAACCAAAAGGATTTCCTATCGCAAGAACTTTACGGCCAACTGTTAATTGACTTGAATCGCCAAGGCTAAGTGCTAGAAGCTTTTCATTGGGAGCGACAATTTTCAACACTGCAAGGTCACGTTCGGGCGCCAGGCCAACAACTTTGGCCGGCCATGAGCTTTGATCCTGCAGCGTGATCATCACTTTGTTTGCACCTTCAACGACGTGGTAGTTAGTCACTATGTAGCCATCGGTGCTCCAAACAAAACCTGTGCCTGAACCGGCAGGTACACTCATGATGTCCCATGAGCGCGGATCGCGAGCGAGCTGTTCATTGGTCACAAACACGACGCTGGGGCGCGCTTGTTCAAATACTTGCATGCTATTGCGTTCGTCGTCAGTCGCAAATTCAACTGCATTAACGGTACTGGTCACTGTGGCCATACCTAAAACTAAGCCGCGTAACCAATTGCTAATTAATTTTATGTTGGCGAGCATTCCGTGATTTCCCCTTAAAACTGTTTTTATCAAGAGACAGGTTTATGTAAAAAGAGGCTTTAATGAAAGCCTCTTCTTTTGGAAACTATTTGAAACTTAAGAAAGGCTTTGACGCAATGATTCAGGGCTGTTGTGGCCGTTACGCAATGCCTGGATACGATCTTCAAGTGGCGGGTGACTGGCAAATAGTTTGCCCATACCACCAGCGATACCAAAAGCTTGCATGCTGGCCGGCATTGACGTCTGGCCGCTTTCCAATTGCAGGCGCTGCAAAGCGCGGATCATCGCATTGCGATCCGCAAGGTTAGCGCCAGCTTCATCGGCGCGGTATTCTCGATAACGTGAGAAGGCAGCGACGATCATGGAGGCCAGAATGCCGAACACCATTTCTGCGACGAAAGTGCCGATGTAATAACCCATGCCTACGCTGTTGCTTTCGCTGTCGCGATTGCCTTGCAGCGCGCGATCAATAGCGAAACCAACGATACGTGCAAAGAACATCACGAAGGTATTCACAATGCCTTGGATTAAGCTGAGCGTAATCATATCGCCGTTGGCGACGTGACCGATTTCGTGTGCAAGAACTGCACGCACTTCATCGCGCTCAAAACGTTGTAATAGGCCCAGGCTCACTGCAACCAATGCATCGTTGCGATTCCAGCCCGTAGCAAAAGCGTTGGATTCATGGGCAGGGAATATGCCCACTTCAGGCATTTTAATACCCGCTTTTTGAGCCAGATCGGCCACTGTGTCTACCAGCCAGCGCTCATCTGCATTGCGTGGATTCTCAATGAGCTCAACGCCCATAGTGCGCTTTGCCATCCACTTGGATATAAGGAGAGAAATAAATGATCCAGTGAAACCAAAGATGGCGCAAAAGATCAGTAGGCTTTGCAAGTTAAGTTGGCCGTGGCTGATAAATTTGCCGACACCCAGTAGGTTGATAACAACACCCGCCACAATCATAACGGCAAGGTTGGTGAGTAAAAATAGGCCTATACGTAACACAGTGAGTCTCCTCGATTAGAATATTGGCTGCCATAAGACACGCTAACGCTAATATATGTTCATTTTGCTGAAATTCAAGGTGTGAGATCTATGGCGCAGGAAAGGTCCGCTCGTAGGAGGACCTTGTGGTGAAGTTTCGGAACGAATTACTGTTTGGCGAGGAGCTGGTTATTTAACTGGTTGATCTTGGTTGCCATTTCCTCAATCAGGCTCAGGCAGACTTGTGGTTGATGATCAATTAAATCAATAAACTCTTCTTTGCGCACCGCTAGTACGGTGCAATCGCTGGTCGCTACTACCGACGCTATACGAGGCTGCCGGGTGAAAACAGCAAGTGCGCCGAAAATTTCGTTAGCATTTACTTCACCAACCTTAACGCCATCGCAAATAGCATCGGCGCTACCATCGAGCAGTGTGTAAACTTTGTCGGCTTGATCGCCCTGGTGAATGATTGTTTCACCTTCGCTGAAGTGTACAAATCCCGCCTGCGGTTGGAATTCTGCGCGTATTTCCTGTGCCAGTGCATGCTGAAAAAAGGCAATGTTACATACCAGATAGTGAACCCAGTTTTTCTGTAATTTTCCGTCCAGGTTAACGTGCGCTATTAATTCATCGCGCTCGTAAGGAAGAAGTTTTACATCTTCAATGCAACTGAATAAACCTTCATTAAGATTTAGGGAGCGCGTAAGTCCAATCAAATCACCTTCTTCAAGCACGGCGACTAATTTACCGCGAACGCGATAAAATATTTGACCTTCAGCAATCATGAATAGACGGGTTGTAGGCGTGCCCTCAAAAATATCATTGCTAACGGAGATCTCAACCGGCTTCCCGCTTGGTAGAAGATTATGCAGGAACAAGTCGGTTAAACTACGAGACTTGATGGCGATGTCCGTAATGGAATCGGATTGTTTGGTGGGTAAATGCATAGCATCCTCGGTAAACGATACACAGAATATTTTCTAAGTGTAGCTGGTTACCAAAGAAAATCTGCGCACAGAGGCGCAGACTTTCAACAGGAGCGGTAAGTGACCAATGCCAGTATCAAGAAGCAGGTTTGGTTAAGCGTAAGCTTGCTGATTCTGTCCATTGCTAAAGCCTTGTTCCGCTTCAGCAACTAATTGAAGTTTCATCTCAGGCGCAAGGTCATTCCAGTGGACATTAAGCAATGCGCCTTGCAAAGCGTAAAGCATAACTTTGGATACATTGATGTCGCGTGCTTTGATGCGAAGGTAAGCTTCAACAGCACCAACTCTATGCAGATCAGCATAGGTATTAATGCCAACTGCATGAAGTATGTTTACTGAAGCCATTCCGAGATTTTTTAATTGGAGTAATTCACTGTGACTTGTCGTCATGAAGATCCCGCTCCGTATATGTAAGTTATGATTATTCTTCCTGCGTGTTATAAATTTCCATTTATAGCAAGTTCTTATAGTAACCTGTTCATAATACAGTGCAAATGAATTGTGCAATTGCGCGCCAGTATCTGGCTCAAATAAGAGAAAAATATGAAAGACGTTCTGCAAAATCATGAGGGTCAAAATGTCGACGCTGATTTGTCGCAAAATATTGATATTTTTGGCGCATCTGAACAGCATTTAATTCAATGTCCTGGGCAAGATGTAAAAATACATCCGCAAATTTTGGATGCGCTTCTTGAGTTGATCGATAAATCGAAGAGCGCGGGATTTGATTTGCGTGTCGCTAGTGGCTTTCGCAGCTTTGAACGGCAATTAGTAATATGGAATGACAAAGCCAAAGGTCTCCGCGCCGTATTGGATAAGATGGGGATTGCTGTAGATATACATTCCCTTAGTGATGACGAGAAAATTTTTGCGATTTTGCAATGGTCCGCATTACCGGGCGCGTCAAGACATCATTGGGGTACCGATATAGATGTTTACGACGCATCGCGTTTGATAGAAGGCTACCAATTGCAACTCACTCTTGAAGAGACCGAAAATGGTGGGCCTTTTGCAGAATTTCATCTGTGGCTTACAGACGAGCTACGTCAGGGGTCATATTTTTTTCGCCCATATGTTCCGGGGGCCGGTAGTATTTCGCCAGAGCCGTGGCATTTAAGTTATGCACCACTTGCACATATTTTTGCAGCAAAATTGAGTGAGAGTGAATTGCGAGAAAAACTTCAGGCGACAGATATTTTATTGAAAGATAATATTTTAAAAAATCTTGAATACATTTTTAATCACTATATAAAGCCATACCAATAACTCTTTTTAAAAATTTAATAACAGTTCAGGAGTTTATAGTGAGTGATTCATCGACAATGCCCTCTGTCACCAAACGCGGAATTATCAGTTGGATGTTTTATGACTGGGCTGCGCAACCCTTTTTTACCGTGGTTCTCACCTTTATTTTCGGCCCCTATTTTGTATCGCGACTAGTTGATAATCCCGATATGGGCCAGGCTGCCTGGGGTTATACGGTAACTATATCCGGAATAATTATCGCGTTTATGTCGCCCGTGCTTGGCGCTGTGGCAGATGCTTCGGGCTCGCGAAAAAAATGGATCGCTACGTTTGCATGTGTAAAAATTTCAGCGCTGAGCTTTTTATGGTTTGCTGCACCAGGTTCAAACCTCTGGGCACCTATGTTGTGTGTAATATTAGCCAGCGTCGCGGCTGAATTTTCTATTGTATTTAATGATTCCATGATGCCTCGATTGGTGACCAAAGCAGAAGTTGGTCGTATTTCAAATACTGCATGGGGTTTAGGTTATGCGGGTGGTTTGGTTGCATTATTTATTGTGCTTTTATTCTTGGCCGGAAATCCTGCAAGTGGGAAAACTTTGATTGGTATAACTCCCTTGTTTGATCTTGATCCACTAAAGGGCGAAGACGCCCGTGTCACTGGTCCGCTTGCTGCTGCGTGGTATATTATTTTTTTAATTCCCATGTTTTTATTTACGCCGGATGTTTCAACAGGCCTTTCCTTAAAACAATCTGTGCAAACCGGTATCAGAGAATTGCTCGGTACGCTGAAAGAACTAAAGCATCGAACAGCTATGTTAAAGTTTTTAGCCGCGCGTATGTTGTATCAAGATGGTGTGAACGGGTTGCTAGCCTTGGGCGGAACTTTTGCGGTTGGTATGTTTGGTTGGACAACGGTTGAGATGGGCGTGTACGGAATTCTCTTACTAGTGAGTGCAATTATTGGATGTTATTTTGCAGGAAAACTCGATACTCGCATTGGTTCAAAACAGGTGGTGTGCATAAGTCTTGTCTGTTTAATCATTGCAACAGTTGGAATTGTCTCTACAGGTCCAGGCTACACATTTTTTGGTTGGCTGGAGCTATCTACATCGGATAATAATGGTTTATTTGCAACTGCTGCTGAAAAAGCCTATATCATTTTCGGTTTAGTTATTGGATTGGTTTTTGGCCCTGCGCAAGCATCATCGCGCTCATACCTGGCGCGTAGTGTAAGTGCTGAAGAGGCTGGGCGCTTTTTTGGTTTGTATGCCTTGTCTGGAAGAGCAACATCTTTTCTAGCCCCCGCTTCGGTGGCGACTGTTACATTGATGACTCAGTCTGCACGAATAGGTATGTGTGCTCTGATTGTTTTTCTCGTAGCCGGATTATTATTGTTATTGGCTGCACCTTATCCCACAACGGATAAAAAATTTGTTATAAATTCTGTTGAGTAAGTATATGCTGGTTATTTTTGATTGTGATGGTGTGTTAGTAGATAGTGAAATTTTATCCGCACAAGTTTTTGCGGAATGTTTGGCCGAAGATTACGGCATTCATGTGAGCTCGCATTATTCGCTAGAAGCCTATCGCGGTAAGTCGGTACCCGATTGCATTCGTATGATTACCGATGAGTTGACCGAGAAATTACATTGGCATGATCTCCCGCAAGCTGAGCGCGATGAGCGCGGCCAAAAATTTTGGCGACGGGTGCAATTACAAACGCTTGTCGCTTGTGAAAATCGTTTATTCCCTGTTGCAGGTATTGAGGCAGTTTTGCAAAAACTGCAGGCAAAAAAAATTCCTTTTTGTGTTGCTTCAAACGGGAAGCATGAAAAAATGGCCGTAACTTTGGTTAAAACGAATTTGATGCAATATGTGGAAGGTAATGTATTTAGCTTTGAAGATGTGAAAATTGGAAAGCCTGCACCAGATTTATTTTTACATGCAGCTAAAACCAAGAATGTTCCTGCAACGCAAACGATTGTAGTGGAAGATTCGCTAACCGGTGTTATAGCCGCAAAAGCTGCTGGCATGCGCGCTTTAGCTTATTGCCCACCGGAAGAAGGCAAACCCAATAGTTTGCTTGAGCAAATGCGTAACCTTGGCGCAGAATGTTTTTTTAATATGAATGAACTAATCCCACTTATTATTAAATCGCAGTTTTAAATCATGTCTGATGATTCTCTGAGTTTAACCGTATCGAATCTGCATTCGATAGAAAAAAATTCTGCTACACAAAATGAAATTGATGTGTGGAAAATTATTCGTACTGAAGCTCTTGATGCAAGCCAGCAAGAGCCGGTGCTCGCTAGTTTTTATCACGCAGCAATTTTGAACCACACCAACTTTCAGGCGGCTATAAGTTTTCACCTGGCAAATAAGCTTGACTCACAAGCAATGCCCGCGCTTATGATTCGCGAAATTTTTATTGAGGCTATGAATGCAGATAAGGATATAGAAATTGCCATGCGGGCAGATATATGCGCACATCGTGAACGCGATCCGGCGTGCAACACTTACACCATGCCACTGCTTTTTTTTAAGGGCTACCAAGCACTTCAGTCGCAACGTATTGCACATTGGTTGTGGCTACAGGGGCGCAATAGTCTTGCGTTATTTTTTCAAAACCAAATTTCGCAACAATTTGATGTGGATATACATCCCGGAGCGAAAATTGGCAAAGGTGTGATGATTGATCATGCGACAGGTGTCGTTATGGGTGAGACAGTTATCATTGAAGATAATGTGTCGCTCTTACATGGTGTAACTTTAGGCGGCAGTGGTTGTACCAAAGGTCTGCGTCATCCGGTTATACGTCGCGGCGTTTTAATTGGTGTGGGAGCAAAAATATTAGGTCATATAGAAGTTGGTGAAGGCGCGAAAATTGGAGCGGGGAGTTTGGTGCTGGAAACGGTGGCGCCTCATACAACGGTTGCTGGAGTTCCTGCAAAAGTTATAGGTCGGCCGGTGGTTGCTGAACCGGCATTAAATATGGACCATCGATTAACGGAAGACGACCAGGGAAATTTGTCTTAAATAAATCGGGCGATAAACGAATTTACAGGCAATTACACTAAAGTCGAGTCTTTGTTATTGCCGTCCTCTAACCATGCCAGTACTGACCGTCGACTTTTTAACATAGCTTCATAGGTTTCGATCACTATAGAATTTGGGACTTTTTGTTTTTTCATTAAACTGATTCGATGTTGTAAAAACGCAATATCTTGTTCTACCTTGGTTTGCACATTGGATGCTTCGGTTAATTCACCTTCGACAATGATTTTACGTTGATACAAAGCATTCATAATCTAGTGGCTCCTTTCAGTTACTATTAGTGATCGTTGAAGTATGGTTTGATATTTTTCACTTGCCACCATCTTGTGATACTTTTTTGGAACATATATTCATATTCATATCGCCAAAAAAGTATCCAAACCTATTATTCCCTAAGCTGGCTGCTATGCTTAAAAAAATTGTGAAGGGCTAACAACATTATGAGCGAGCAACAATTCGATATTATCTTTCGAGGCGACATAGTCTTCGGTCATCAACTAGCGGATGTAAAAGCAAAGCTGCAAAATTTATTTAAGGCTGATGCTGCGAAGATTGATGCGCTGTTTAGCGGGCGGCCAGTTCCACTAAAGCGTGGTTTGGACCAGGTCAGCGCACAAAAATATAAAGAGGCATTAACAAAAGCTGGCGCACAAGTCGATATAGTTGTTACTGGTGATGTTAAAGCCGCTCCCACAATAAAACCCTCGGAGTCTCCAGAACCGACACTTTCTCTTGCACAGCGGCTTCAACAACAAGTCGCTGCAGATAAAGAAGCCGCTGAAAAGATGGCAGTGCAGAAGGAGCAACTTGCACGGGAGGCAGCGCGTTCGCCTGAAATAACGAATGACAAAACGAGCTGGAGTCTAGCGCCTGTCGGCTCCTATTTATTAACGCCGAACGAGAAAGCAGTGGTTGAACCTGTAGAGGTTGATATCAGCACTATCAGCTTGTGGCCGGAGGGAGGCAATATTCTTGATGCCAGTGAACAAGCACCCGCACCTCAGGCGCAAGTTGTTGCTCCGGATTTTAAAATTGCGGAAGCTGGTGCAGATTTAATTCGGGCAGATGAAAAAATGGAATTACCTCTTCTCGAATTGGAGCTCGCTGATTGGACTCTGGGTGATTTGGATGAAGGTTTAATTTCACAATCCGAAAAACCGCCAGTGTCTGCGCAAGTTATTCACATACCGGATGTAGGGCTCGCACCTGTCGGAGCAGATTTTCTAAAAAAAAAAAAAAATGTGTTTGTTGTTTTTCTTGCGGTTTGGGTTTTTGGGTTTCGGCAAATTTTGTTTTTTTTTTTTGCTCAAAAAAAAAACGGCCGCAATTAGCGGCCGTTTTTATTGAACAATATTTTATGCGTTGCTGTCATCTTTAACGTGGAAGGGGGCGTACCAACAGATCAGGAAAGACGGGATTGTTGCAATCATTACAAAAATAAAATAATTAATATAACCCATCATTTGTTGTAAATACCCGCTTGCCATGCCAGTGAGGATCATACACAGCGCCATCAACGCGGTGCCAAATGCGTAATGGGTAGTCGCGTACTTACCAGGTGCCAATTGTTGCATAAGGTAAATCATGAAACCCACTGAACCAATACCAAAGAAGAATTGCTCAACGATAACGCCACTGGCAATTAACACATAGCTTTGTGGATGGAATATCGCGAGTAACAAGAAAGTAACGTTAGGTATGTTGATGCAAATACACAGTGGGAAGAGAGCAGATTTCAATCCGCGCTTGGCAACATAAAGACCGCCAAGAAATGACCCGATAATATTGGCGATTAATCCGAATACTGAATAAATTAATCCCAGTTCCTGGTTCGACATCGCCAAGCCACCGTTGTTGACAGCATCCTTCATAAACAGCGCACTGGGAGCCAATAAAAATCCATAACTTATGCGGAACAAAAAGGCGAAGCCTATCATTAACCATATACTTTTTTTCTGGAAAAAAGTTATAAATGCATCGACTAACATTTGCATGGCTTCGCCAGTATTCGATGGAGCGTGTTCCGACTTTGCGCCATCTGGCATGTGTTTATAATGCCATGCGGCCATAACCAGCATGACGACCCCCAGCACAACAAATGCTGCTTGCCAGGATTGAATCCAATCGGGACCATTTACTTGCGGATCATGTTTAAAAATATGCTGATGTAATAAACCAGTCAAAATCACTATGCCGCCAGTGATTGCGAGTTTGCCCAGATTCCAACTAAAACTTTGTATACCGCAAAAAGTTGCTTGCTGCTTATTATTGAGCGACGTTACGTAAACGCCATCGCTGGTAATGTCTTGCACTGAACCTATAAAAGAAATTACCCAAAAGAGAACCATCATAGGTAAGAAATAATTGGGCAGGCCAAGAATTAACGCTATACCGATGAAGCCAATACCTTGCAGGATTTGCGTTAAGAGTACGAAATATTTTTTGGTTTTATACATTTCCAAAAATGCAGCGAAAGCAGGTTTGAATGTATAAGCCAAACCAAGTGCGCTGGCATAGCCTGCTGCTTGTGCGTTATCCATTCCTAAATTACTGAACATAATTACACAAGCTGCGGTAAGAATGTTGTAAGTGAGAGCCATAGTGAAGTAGCCAGACGGCACCCACAATAGAGGGTTCTTGGTAGTCGTTGTCATGTTATTCGCCCGCTTTATTTGATTATCTGTGCACCAATTTTTATTTAATCGGGTTGATTGTGCACGTGCTTATTTGTTTTCTGAACACTTTTCCATTGCGCTCTTGTTTTAATTTATAGCCTCACAATTTCTGTATCAAGCTTGCTTAAAGCACAACGACCGCAAAGCGGTCGTTGTCTAATACATTTATTGAGCAGCTTTGTAACGCTCTGTTGCATCCATAATTTCTTTACGTGCAGCTTCCACATCACCCCAGCCTTCTACTTTTACCCATTTGCCTTTTTCCAAATCTTTATAATGCTCAAAGAAATGGGCAATTTGTAAAAGAAGGATTTCGGGCAAGTCTTGCAAGGTTTTTACGTGGCTATATAGCTTGGTGAGTTTGTCATGGGGTACGGCCAAAATTTTTGCATCTTCACCCGCTTCATCGGTCATCTTGAGCACGCCTATAGGGCGGCAGCGAATAACTGATCCAGCTTGCACTGCTTCCGGGAAAAGTACCAGCACGTCAGCGGCGTCACCATCGCCACACAATGTCTGTGGGATATAGCCATAGTTGGCAGGGTAGTGCATGGAAGTGCTAACCAAGCGATCAACAAACAATGCATCAGCATCTTTGTCGATTTCGTATTTAATGCCACTGTTTAACGGAATTTCGATAACAACGTTAAAATCATCTGGCAAGCTTTTACCCGCCGGTATTTTTTCAAAACTCATGTTGGATTCCTGGATAGAGAGATTGTCGGTAAAAATTATCGGCGCCGATTCTACCACAAGAATTTACTGCCAATCACGGCTAATAAAACAAGTAAGATAATGAGGAAAATCCACTTCCATAAGGAGGAGCCTGCCACTTCGTCTATAGGTTCAATTCGATTACCAGGTGAGGTGGGACGGGTTTTCCAGCGCTTTGGCTCGCTGCTGGTCTGCTTGCGCTCTACCGGTTTACTGATGGAATCAATAGAGGCCCGAATGCGGGTTTTTTGAGCTTCCGGGTCGGGTGCAACCAGGCGAAAGGTATATACATCCAACCGTAAACGATCACCGTTTTCAGCAAAAGCTTCGGTAATCTGCTTTTCATTGAGGAAGGTACCATTGGATGAGCCCAAATCTTTTATGAACATCTTTGAGCCCTGAATGCAAAGCTCGGTGTGGCGACGCGATAGATGGGTTCCAGGTATGGTGATGTCGCACTGTTCAGTTCGCCCTATGGTGACTGATCTCTCTGCCGGTATGACAAAGGTCTTGCCAGGTAACCAACTGCCATCTGACACAAGGCGCCAGGGCGCGCTTATGGGGGCTTCGCCTTCTTGAAGTCGGCGAGGGTCGAGCACAATTAATTCGCTTTGCCCCAAACGGATAATATCGCCTGGAAATATTTCCTTGTGGGTGATGCGCTGGCCATTGATGAAACAGCCACTGCTGCTGTTGTTATCTCTAAGGACATATTTGTCATCTTCTGCAACCAGCTTCGCATGTAACGGGTCTAGGGCTTTATCCTTGATGACGAGTTGGTTGTCAGCGGCGGAGCCAATGCAATACAACTTTTCCGTCACCCAAAAAGCAGGTTGGCGGTTGTCCTTAAAATGGAGTTTTAGCATTGACGATTTCCGTTAATCAAATTTGAACACTTATAATGCCGAATTGTACCAACTCAAATTAGGTTTGTTTATGACCATTTCGAACGACTTGTCGCCAAAATCTTCCGATTCCGAAAATAAAGTAATTATCCACTACTGCAATCAATGCCGTTGGATGCTCAGGTCGGCCTGGCTAGCTCAGGAATTGCTCTCCACATTTGATGGGGATTTGCATGAAGTAACCTTAAAACCCGGTACTGGTGGGGTGTTTGAGGTTTGGTTAAATGGCGAATTGATTTGGGATAGAAAACGGGACAATGGTTTTCCAGAAGCCAAGGAATTAAAAGTTCGTGTACGCGATCTCCTGTGGCCGGAGAAACCTTTGGGGCATATCGATGGTCATACCAAAGCCGATAACTAGAGCGGCTTTTATCCTTTGTTAATACTCCGTTCAGATGCGGGATTGATAATTGTCACCCCTTGCGCCAGGAAGCCGAATAAAGATTTTCTTCACTGGTTTGCTCACGCATAATGGCAAGCTGATTTTGTACCATCAGTCACAGGCAAGATGTTGCTGATTTTTATCAAGCTTGAAGCGATCACGTAATTTGAAAAGGTTCCCACCTCATGTTGCATCAATTGCAAAATAAAGTTTCTTCTCTTTACTTAGCTACCATTATCAAACGTCCTTTTGCGATTCTTGCGGGCTTATTCATTTTAACTGTAATAGCCATATTGGGATTACCCAATTTTAAATTGGACGCATCCGCCGATTCGCTAACGCTTGAGCACGATACAACGATTGATTATTTTCGTGAAATTAATCAACGCTACCAGCGCGGTGATTTTTTGGTTGTCACCTATTCACCAAAAGCGGATATGTTTTCGGATGAATCAATAAACACACTGAAAAATTTACGCGATGATCTTGCAAAGGTGGAAGGTGTACAAAGCGTCAATTCCATGATTGATGTTCCCTTGCTTTATAGCCCAATGCGTTCGCTCGCAGAGCAGCAAAAATCAACACGCACCTTAATAACACCGGATGTAGATAGGGCCCAGGCTAAACAAGAGTTTTTAACCAGCCCAATTTATCGAAATATGTTGTTAAGCGCTGATGGCAAAACCACAGCCTTGTTGATGAATTTAGATGTCAATAATCATTCAATTGAATTAGTGCGTAAGCGTGATGCATTGCGTGCAAAACGTGATGAGCAAGGTTTGAATGAAGAGGAACAAAAAGAGTTAAAACAAGTTACCGCCGAATATTTAACATTGCGTACCGCTGCAGCTGCGACCGATGGCCAGCGTGTTGAAGCGGTGCGTGAGATTGCGGATAAATATCGCAATCATGCCGAAATATTTTTAGGCGGCGTGAGCATGATTACCTCAGATATGCTTACCTATATTAAAAGTGATTTGGTTGTTTTTGGTGCAGTATTAATTGTATTTATTATTCTTGTACTTGCCCTTATTTTCCGTCAATGGCGCTTCATTATTTTACCTTTACTCACCTGTTTAACTTCTGTTGCACTTATGTTGGGTTGGTTAAGTTGGATTGATTGGCGACTCACAGTAATTTCATCTAACTTTGTTGCGCTCTTATTGATCATGGCATTCGCATTTACTATTTATGTAGTGGTGCGTTATCGCGAAATTCACGCGCAACATCCGGAATGGGAGCAAGCTGATTTAGTTATGGCTACCGCAAAAGCCATGGTGGAACCCTGCTTGTTTTCGGCCTTAACAACCATAGTTGCTTTTATGTCGTTAGTGATGAGTGGTATTCGCCCGGTAATAGATTTCGGGTGGATGATGACTATAGGTTTAACAGTCGCGTTCATCTTATCTTTTGTGGTTGTGCCTGCTGGCTTGATGTTGTTGAAAAAAGGCGAGCCAAAAGATCGTGGTGATAAATCTGCAAAATTAACCTTACCTTTTTCACGCATCGCAGAATTCCATGGCGGAATTGTTTTAGCGGTAACAGTTTTCGCCTCAGTAATATCTGTTTATGGTTTAAGTAAACTTGAAGTTGAAAATCGCTTTATCGATTACTTTCATTCAGACAGCGAAATTTATCGCGGCTTATCGGTCATTGATAAACAATTAGGTGGTACAGCGACGCTGGAAATTATTTTGGATGCCCCTAAAACAGCTGAACCTGTAGCGACCAATGAAACTCCTGCTGCACCAGAAGAAGATCCCTTTGCTGAGCCAGAAAGTGCAGCGGATGATAAAGCTGCTGCTGATTCCGATGATCCATTTGCTGAAGCGCCTGCTGACGGTAAAGTTAAACCTACACGTGTAAATAGTTACTGGTTTACCATGAATGGTTTGGATCAAATTAAACAATTGCACAATTATCTGGAGTCTTTGCCTGAAGTTGGCAAGGTGCAGTCACTCGCAATCACCTATCAGGTTGCACAGGATATTAACGGTGGAAAATTAAATGATTTTGAACTGGGTGTAATGCGTAATGCATTATCGAAAGATATCCAAAATATTATCATCGCTCCTTACTTGTCAGATGAAAAACAACAGGCTCGTATTACCTTGCGTGTAAAAGAAACTACACCTAACTTGCGCCGCGCTGAATTGGTAGAGCGTATAGGTCACTACGCAATTAACGACGTAAAGCTGCAACCCGAACAGGTACATTTCACTGGTATGCTCACCTTATACAACAATATGTTGGCAAGCTTGTTTGAGTCGCAAATTAAAACAATTTTTGTAGTATTTATTTCTATCGTATTGATGATGCTTTTGCTGTTCCGTTCATTTAGCATTGCGTTGATTGCTATATTTCCTAATATCCTTGCGGCTGGAGTTGTGTTGGGAGGTATGGGGCTAGCCCATATTCCAATGGATATGATGACAACAACCATTGCGGCCATTGTCGTAGGTGTAGGTGTAGATCAGTCGATTCAATACATCTATCGCTTCAAAGAAGAGTTTGCTGTCTGTGGAAATTATGTGGAATCGATGCATCGTTCACACGC
>CBHTVU010000076.1:0-16711 GCA_966096785.1 uncultured Gammaproteobacteria bacterium
TTATGAATCTCGACGGAGAGATGCAAAGTACACTCATTAAAAATTGGGCTGCCGGAAAAAAATATGGGAAATTGCTAGAGGCCTGGGTTAAAGGACTGGACCTGGACTGGGAAATGCTACGCGGTAATCAAACTCCGCGCCGAATCAGTCTCCCAACATATCCGTTTGCCCGCGAACGTTATTGGTTCGAATCCAGTAAAAAGAATGGTGAGGCATCTTTACCCGTTGTTATCCACCCCCTACTGCATGCAAATACATCGGTGCTTGGTCATCTGAGTTATAGCTCTATCTTCTCGGGCACCGAATTTTTTGTTGCAAAAGCATCCGAGAAGATGATGGCTGCGGCAAATTATCAATGTGCCCAAAACCAGGTGGCTTATTGTTTGTCCTCCATGGCCTGCGTCGAGATGGCGTGTGCTGCGATAAAACGAGCCACCTCCTTTGATGATGGAACGCACTATATAGAAATTCGTTCTGTAGATTGGTCCCACCCTTTAATGTTTAGCGCGGGCACCCAGATAACAATAGGATTATTTGAGAGCGAGTACACCAGCAAGGTAGAAGAGCATATTGATTTTGAAATTTATACCTCTTCTTCAGATATTGAAAACTCACAACCTGAACTTAATTTCACCCAGGGACAGGCTTTTGTTCGAGCGATAACCTCGGAAACCGTAAATATCAAGCATCACATCGAACAGCTATCATCCCATGCGGACCAGCGCATCAATGACGCTTTCATGCGGGACATCTTTGTAGCAAACCCGGAATACCAGCAACAGATCGTTTGCATTTATCTTGCGTCACGACAAGCGCTTGTAAAACTACGCGTGCCAGAGACTTTATATGCTAACTGTGGAAATTTTGATGTACATCCGTATTTGACTGAAGTGCTCATCAACTTTTCATTCAAGGTGATGCGTCAATCAGTTTTTGGCAACGAAGCAGAATGCTTCCCTGCCACCATTGACAGTATAAAGATATTCTCACCCTGTCCGGCTGAGATCTATTCCCTGATCAGGATTGAGGACAAAAAAAATCAGGCCGACGGATACAAAGTGGGAATCGATATCTGCGATATGCAAGGAAATATTTGCATTTCAATTGATGGTTTGTGTTATTCCGCTATTCCTACCGATAATTCAGAATCCGATGTAGTAAGCATCCTCGCAGGGCAAGGTTGGGAAATAATTGAATCTCCCGAACTGCAGGATGTTCTCGCTAGTGACTGTTTAGATTTCGCAATTGTTGATGCGACTATCATAAATGCCGGTAATCTGGTGAATAAATTACCTGGTGTTGTTGTGGAAAGCGTCGCCGTTCCTGACAGCGATTTACCAAAAGCCTACATGGAAATGACGGCAATACTTTTTAGCAAGATCAAGTCCATTGTGAGTAATCGCGGCAAGAAACCGGTACAGCTGCAAGTTGTAATGGCAGATCACCAAAAAAATGCTGTCTTTTCCGGATTGCTGGGAATGTTAAAAACGGCAGAATTTGAGTTTCCCGGTTTTAAGGGGCAAATAGTTATCACGGATGAAGTTGTCAGCGAAAAAGTAGCCCAACAAATCATTCGTGCAAAAACGATATTACCAACAAATCCCTTCATTAAATTTACTTCGGGTAGTTGTTTTGTATGGGGCACACGTTTATTGGACAGAATCACCAAGTCCCCGGAAAATATCTTTAAAGATTCTGGTGTCTATCTGATTACCGGTGGTCTTGGTGGATTGGGAAAAATTTTTGCAAAAGAAATACTCAACAAAACCGCTCAGAGCAAGGTAATTCTCACTGGTCGCGCTGCGCTGTCCTCTGAAATAGAGCTAAAGCTTCAGGCATTGTCCAATGACGTAAACCGGTTGTCTTACTTGCAAATCAATCTTGAGGATGATCAGCAGGTGCAGCAAGTAATAAACTACGTTTTGCAAACGCACGGGCAAATATCCGGAATTATCCATGCAGCCGGAATGGTTTCCGACCGTTTGCTAGCGCAAAAAGAATTTGCTGACGTTCTCGCAGTGTTGAACCCAAAAGTGCTTGGTGCAATCAATCTGGATGAAGCCACTAAAGATATTGACCTGGATTTTGTAGTTTATTTCTCATCAATCGCGTCCGTGACCGGCAATTCGGGACAGGCAGATTATGCAGCGGCAAACGGATTCCTGGACAGGTTTGCCGAGCTTCGTGATCAGTGGGTAAACCAGGGATTGAGAAAAGGTAAGACCTTGTCAATTAACTGGCCGCTATGGAAGGAAGGTGGAATGAAAATCTCCGAAGCGGCCGAGCATATGCTGCATTTAACCACAGGAATGCTTCCCTTGCGCACAGAGTCAGGTACATCCGCATTTTATCGCGGCATGAGCTCGGATCGCAGTCAGCTGATGGTCTTGGAAGGAGAAGGCAAATTATTGAACAATTTCTTCAAAGAATACTTCCTAGCCGTCAACAGTGCACCAACGCTGACTGCGCCAGATAAGGAAAGTATTACCAACAATGAATATAAAAACGATATAGAGATAGCCTTGCTTAAGCGTCTCATTAAGGCAGATCTGAGGATACCGTGATTTGCTATTTCGTAAGAGAAGGCACGCCTGGATAGTGGCGTGCCTATAGCGTACCTATAAAATGAGAGGACACTTTGCGATGGAGATGACAACTGGTATTGATAGTAGCGTGCTGACCAAGGTAAAGCATGCCGTGGAAAAGGTATTGAAAATTCCTTCTGACAGAATTGATGTTGAAGCGGAATTTGAAACCTTTGGTATGGATTCAATTATTGCAATGGAGATGATGGCCAATCTTTCAAAGGTATTTGGCATATTGCTAACACCTGCCAAGTTTTCAGGGCTGAATACCTTGCAAGAATTGTCGGATTACATTGAGACACAAGTTGATGATGAAGTTGCCCCTGTTGTGGCAGCCAGTCACAGCTTTGCATCGACGGAACAACCTGGTAGTAAAAAGCCTACTACAGATGTGCTTCAGGACGCCAGTGTCCGCACACCAAAGCTTCGTAAAAAGCCAACAAAGACGATAGAGCCGATTAAGCAGCTACTTAACGAAATCAATAATCGATATTCAATAGATTTAACAGGCGAGGGATATAATTGTGCTGACGATGTTGTCGATGCGATGCTTGACCAGCATCTCGATGCTTTGTTTGAGCATTATAAAAACAAAAGTGCGGTATCCCCGGAAAAACCAAAATTGTTGCAATCATCCGTATCGACCATGGACGTGGCGATCGTCGGTTTAAGTTGCCGTTTTCCGGATGCCGACAACCCTGCGCAATTTTGGGAAAACCTGATGGCTGGTCGCTGTAGCATCAAGGAAATACCTGCGAAGAGATGGTCAGCTAAAGACGTTTATTCTGCAACGCCAAAACCCAATAAAAGTAGTTCCAAGTGGGCTGCATTAATTGATGATATTGATTGTTTTGACAAAGACTTTTTCAAGCTGACGGAGCAGGAAGCAATCCTGATTGATCCGCAAGAACGTGTACTGATGCAAGAAGTCTATCGTGCCGTCCAGGATGCCTGTATTAACTCCGTGCAACTGTCAGGTTCAAAAACGGGTCTGTTTGTGGGTTATGAATACACTGAGTATGAGCAGTACATTCGTAAGCTTCAGTTAGAGAAAAAATTAACAAGCCTACCGCCCTTGACATCGGCGAGTTTGAATTTCTATCTCGCCAATAGACTGTCATATATTTTTGACTTGATTGGCCCAAGCGAGTCGGTAAACGTAAACTGCGCATCTTCAGCTGTTGCAATTAACCGAGCCTATAATTCGTTGATCGCCAATGAATGCAACATGGCGATTGCCTGCGGCGTTTCCTTGAATCTTTTTGAAAATGACTACATTGCCTTATCGCAGCAGGGTTTATTATCACCAACCGGAACCTGCGCTGTGTTTGATAATAATGCAGACGGTTACACCAGAGGTGAAGGTGTAGGTGTAGCCATATTAAAGCGTCTGGATGATGCGATCGCGAATGGTGACAGGATTTACGCCGTAATAAAATCTAGCCACCAAAACAATCGCGGTGCGGCCGCCTCCATGTCAGAAATCAAGCGCGAATCTATTTCGCAGCTGCTATCCGATTGTTACAAGAAAGCCAATATCGATTCGAGTAGCATTAATTATATTGAGGTGAATGGTTATGCTTCCAAATGGGGTGACTCATTTGAGTACGAAGGTATAAAAGAATTATTCAAGACAAATGCGAGCGGTGCGGAGCAAGCAGGAAAATATTGTGCGCTGGGTAGCCTGAAAGGCAATATCGGACACACAGAACCGGTAAATGGAATCGCCGCCCTGATTAAGCTATCCATGTCGATGTACCGGAAGACTTTCCCCAAATCCATTAGTAAATCAAAAATTAATGAATTTATAGATATTGATTCGCCTCGGCACGGACTTTATTTTGCAGCTGAAAATATAAACTTCAATCAATTAGCACAGGATAGTACCGCACCAATACGCGCGGGTATTAATTCGTTTGCCGACAGTGGCGTGAATGTTCATATCCTACTTGAGGAATACGCATCGGACCACCCCGCCCCGGATGCTGACAAAAGTTCACCACAGTTATGTATTTTATCCGCCAGAAATTCTGAAAGATTGACGGATTATGTGCGCAGTGTTTGTGCTTTTCTTGCCTCGGATGCCGCTAATTTACCCCTTACCAGCATAATATACAGTTTGCAAATGGGTCGCGATCAAATGCCATGCAGGATTGCGATGCCTGTAACTTCGAAGAAGGAATTGATGGAGAAGCTACAGTATTTCATCAACGCAAAAGACATTCGCAACCTGGAAGCAAATGCCATCTATTATCGTGATAATTCTTCAGGGGAAAAAAATACTTTCACTGAATTAATCTCTGCAAGCATGAGCAGCGTGCAGTTGCTACATAGTATTAATACCAATGAGTGGCGTGAATTGGCCCTGCTATGGGTGAACGGTGTTGATATTGACTGGACTCCTGTTTGGCAGAGGGAGAAAACCTCCCCGGTTTCATTACCATCATATCCTTTCGCTAAACATTCCTACTGGATTGATAAATTAACTGATAAATTTTTCAGTCAGCTTAATGCGAGTCAAGATGCCCCCCCTAAAGCTGATTTTGCTACTAAAATATTGTCGCCACGCAACGAAACTGAGCAACAATTACAGACAATATGGTCTGAAGTGCTGTCCTTGGATGCAGCTGCTATTAGCGTGGACAGTTCTTTCTTCACGTTAGGTGGCAACTCATCCATAGCATTAAAGATGGTGTCACGAGTTAACGCGGTGTTTAAGCAATCCTTTCCTTTATCAACCTTATTCCAGGCCCCGAGCATTGAGGCCTTGGCAGATCTGCTTGATCAAAATGAAAATCCCACTGGCGGTATGATCACCGCCCTGCAAACCAAAGGAGAGCAATCTCCTATTTTGGCGTTACCAGGTGCAGGGGGTGGAATAATTTCTTTGCAACCATTAAGTCAATGCCTAGGTGATAAACAACCTTTCTTTGGTGTAGATCTGACGGTGCAGATTGGCTCACCCATTTCGCTGGACTCAAGCGTGGAAGAAATGGCTGGCCGGGTAATAGCGGAGTTGCAAAACCATTACTTATCCATCCCTTATGTGCTAATGGGTTATTCCAATGGCGGCGTTATCGCTTTTGAAATTGCCAGGAGGTTAGCGGAACAGAATACAAACATTAAGGCGCTTGTACTGATTGATACAGTGTCTCCACTAGAGAGAAATCATAGTGCGATTGAAGAACTGGTTAGTATCACACGTGAATACATGAAAGCCACTTACAACATCACAATAGAATTAACGGCGGCAAAACTTGAAAACATCAAGGAAAAGGATCGGGAAGCATATTTGTATTCCGAGTTAAAAAAGGACGGATTCGACATGGAATATGAGCAGTTTAGTAGCATCTATAAACTCGCGGTAAACAGCGATAAGTGTGTGCGTGTTTACCGTCCTCAAAAAACCAACTTTACCTTTCCCACTTATTTGATCCGCGCCAAAAATGCGTATCCGAATCTGTCCAATTGTTATGGCTGGCAACATATTCTCGGCAAGTCGATGGTCAGCATGGAAATTGACGCAGATCATTTTTCAATTATCGAAGAAAAAAATTCCATTGGTTTGGCTAATTTGATTAAGTCCGTGATTAATTAAATTCTATTTGGAAATAACAGTTTTTTAACGTTACAGGAACTTTTTGTTATGAAATGGTATGAGCATTTGGCTAGATGTTTTATTGGTTTGTGGACATTAATTTGTGCAGTTGATGGCTGGGCTTACCTGTTATTTGATGTACATATCGCGGAGTTGAAGGGATTTATTTTTGTCGATTATCTGGTGCGAGCGACTTATTTCTGGGCATTCCTGAAGAGCATCCAGTTAATTGGTGCTATTTGCTTGTTATGCAATTACAAGCCGTTGTTTGGCTTTACAATTCTTCTTCCCATTAATTCTGTGCTAATTCTTTTTTATTTCTTTGAATTGAAAGATTTTGCATGGGCCGGGGTGCTACTTGGAGTTTCTATTCTGATATTGCTGCGCACCTATTCTAAATTTTTTAAAATCTTGTTTGAGCCAGTTGTAAAAAATGCCTAATAAAAATTTTCACTGTTCATCTAAAACTCGTCTTGTATGGAGATACTATGGAAAACATAGAACATAAATCAAAAATAAGAAGCCTCAAGAAAAAAATAGGTATTTTTTTCGGATATCTGCTGCTCACCCTCTTAGTCATTTCTTGTATTGCGCATTTCGCATGGAAATATTCCGGTTCCAATGAATGGGAATATGACCGTGAAATCGACGGCGTAAAAGTATATTCAATGAAAACCCCGGGCGAGGTATTTACCAAATTCAAACTCGAGGGCGTGTTCCACACAAAACTCGCCGGCTTGGTCAAACTGATGCGTGATCCAAACACCTGTGATGACGTGGGTTGTACCGATTCCTACGTGATTCAAACACAGGATTTCCCCAAGTTCGTTACCCAAACATTTAGATATCCTATGCCGCCCCCCTTCAAACCGCGTGAATTTGTGGTTGTTTCAGAGTTCTCACAGCATCCTGAAACTAAAGAAATCTATGTCGGTTACAAATCAGTTAACGACAAGCTTCCTCAAAATGATTGCTGTGTGCGAGTGCCGCGTATGAACAACAGCTGGAAGTTCAAACCTATCGGTGAGGATACAGTGTCGCTCGAATATATCTACGACAACCCTCCGGGAGGCATGGCACCTTATTTCCTGATCAATGCAGGATTGTCCAGTACCTTGTACCAGACAATCGGCGAGCTACAAGTGGTGCTCAATACCGACAAATATAAAAATGCGGTGGTTGATTACGTTAAAGAAGTAGGACAACTCTAATTTTTACTTGTGATAAGGGGCTTTAGGGAACGATGAATACAATTCAATTGTTAAACCAATTATTGGATAAAGGAATTTATCTGTCTGTTCGTGACAATCGCTTGGTTCGCATAGATACGGAAGTGGATTCTTCGTTGGATGTGATAATGGAGGAAATCTACGCGGCTGAAAGTGAAGTCGTTGGCTTGCTCCAAAAGCTACCCTTATCCAGTTATCAACAGGAAATCTTCAGGCAGCGAAATGCCCATGAGATATCTGTAGACCACAACATTTCAGTTTGTATCGAATTGAGTGGAAAATTGGATACAAAAAAATTAGAAGAAACTTGGCAGCACTTGTTAAAAAAATTTCCTCAATTGAACGCGCAGGTTACCGAAAGCGCAGGTGCGTATTATCTTGCGACTGGCCACTGGGCTAATAAGTTGTCTGTAGAAAATGTGAGTGGTGATAGCGTTGAAGCGCATATTGCGCATTTATCAGCGAGGTCCAGAATCGCTTTTATTCTGGGCGATGGCGGGTTGTCAAGAGCTGCGCTGTATAAAGCAAATAAACATCGATCCTATTTGCTGTTAACGGTCCATGGATTGTTGATGGATTACAAAAGTGTTGTTGGATTGATGAACTATTTTGTTTCCATTTATACCGCACTACAAGCTGGTAGAAGACTGCCAGAACCAGAGATATCTCTGTACGCGCAGCAGCATTTGTCCAGAGAGTTAAATTGCACCTCTTCTGACTTGATGAGTTCTACAGCTAGCTTGGTGCATATTACGGAGAGCTACTTCAAGGACACCATTGGCGGGTCAATTCCACCGTTTAAATTAGCACCCGATATTGCAACGAATGTTGAAAACTATTACATACATTCCAGCGTTGGTGGTTCGCTAGGGGTGGATTTATTTACGCGGGTCAAGGCTTTGTCCGGACTAATGGCGGTGTCTGTTCCGCAGGTGCTGCAAGCGGTGCTAAATATAATTCTTTATAAATACACCAATCAGAGCGAAATCGTTATCGGTGTACCCTCAGTATCGGATGCGAATACTGCAGTAAAACATGACCACTATATTCCCATATTGGAAGGTATAGATGATGCCCAACATGTCCAGCAGTTTATAAAAGCATATTCAGCGAAAGTGACGTCACTGCAAGCCCAGTACAGGAACTCGCTACTTCGTCCTCACACGCAAGCAAAAAGTTTGCGTAATTCATCAGGGTACATCACTTTTGATTACTGGGATGATACCAACGGTGGAACTGGAAAAACTCAGTTACTGAAAGAGATAGGTGGTAAGACGTTGTCCGACCTGGATTTCATTGCGGTATCCCATACAGGTCATCTGGATATTCTCGTACATTTTAATGCACACCTTTATAGCAAGGAATTGATATCAAGATTGGTAGAGCACTTTGTCAATTTACTGGATGCTATTTGCACTGATCCACACCAAAGCATTAGGCAATATGGGTTTTTGGGTGAGGAGGAACGAAAGGTTGTCGTTGAGGAATTCAATGCGACCCAGCAAAGTTTTCCGCAAGGGCAGTGTTTGCAGGATTTGTTTGTCGAGCAAGCAGCTAAGACACCTGATGCAATTGCCATAATTTACCAAAACAATGTATTGACCTATGGTCAGTTCTATAAAAACTGTTATCGATTGGCTTGTTACTTACAGGCTAAGGGTGTGGGACCGGAAGTGCTGGTCGGTGTATGTATGTCGCGCACGCCTGACATGCTGGCTGCGATGATGGGTATTGTTATGGCAGGCGGGGCCTATGTTCCGCTTGACCCTGATTACCCAGAGGATCGACTAGCTTACATTGTACAAGATAGCCGAGCGAAGATCGTACTAACGCAGGAGAACCTGGTCGGCAAAGTAAAAGGACTCAATGTTGGGGACACAGAAATTTTTGCACTGGATTCCCGCTGGGAAGAGATAAATCAACGCTGGCTGGCTGATGAAACGAATCAGTTACTGAAAAAGGATGTTACTGCGGATAACTTGGCTTACATCATTTATACATCTGGCTCAACAGGAATGCCCAAGGGTGTGGCCATTGAGCATCATAGCCCGGTAACACTGATTCACTGGGCCAATACTGTTTTCACTAGCGATGAACTGACGGGTGTATTGGCTTCCACGTCGATTTGTTTCGACCTCTCAGTTTATGAAATTTTCTTGACTCTTTCTGTCGGCGGAAAAATTATTCTTGTCAAAAACGCGCTTGAACTTGAAGTTTGTCCAGCGCGAGATCAGGTTACTCTGATTAACACTGTGCCATCCGCAATGGAGGAGTTAGTCAGGTCAGGTGCGGTTCCGGATTCGGTAGTGACTATTAATCTTGCCGGCGAACCTTTGCTTACCCCTCTGGTAAACAAAATATACGATTTCACCAAAGCCATCAGGGTTTATGATTTATATGGTCCTTCAGAGGACACCACTTATTCAACATTCACCTTGCGCACAAAAAATGGTCCGCAAATAATCGGCCGTCCCATCGCCAATACCCAAGTTTATATTTTGGATCAGGCAAATAATCCAATGCCAGTTGGTTTGCCGGGTGAATTACATATTGCCGGCGATGGTCTGGCGCGCTGCTATTTAAATCGCGAGGACCTCACCGCCCAAAAATTTGTTGCCAACCCATTCAACTCCACCACGCGTATGTACAAAACAGGTGACCTCGCCCGGTGGTTACCCGATGGTACGCTGGAATATAAAGGCCGCATTGATAACCAGGTAAAAATTCGAGGCTTCCGGATTGAAATTGGTGAAATAGAAGCGAAGCTGAACGCTAATCCCCAGATTAAGGAGAGCGTTGTCGTTGCGCAGGGTACAGGCTCAGGGAAGCGACTGATCGCATTTTATGTCGTGGAAGCCAACGCAGGCGCGACTGAGATCAAGCGCGATGCGCTGGTGAATTATTTGCAGGAATTTTTACCAGCATACATGGTGCCTGCCGCCTTCGTACGCCTGGACTCAATTTCGTTAACGCAAAATGGCAAGATCAATCGAAAATTATTGGAAAGCATGGAAGTCAAGTTTGAATCTGAAGAGCGTTATCAGGCTCCCGCTTCCGATACCGAAAGCCGTCTGGTCAAGATGTGGTCGCAGGTCTTGAATACCACAATCGATTCACTGGGTGTAAATGATAATTTTTTTGCCCTTGGCGGTCATTCTCTGCTTGTTACAAGATTGGCGCTGCTGGTCCGCGATGAATTTTCTGTGGAGATATCACAGACAACTATTTTTTCCCACGCGACCATTGCAGAGCTGGCGAAATACATCGCCGGCGCGGAAACAAGCTCATTGCCTGCATTTGAGCGAGTCGATCGAAATGCTATTGCAAAAAGCGATTATCTGAGCTCAACCCAGCGGCGCTTGTGGGTGATTGGTCAATTGGGTAATCACGCTGCCTACAATGTTCCTAAAGCGGTAGTGATCCATGAAGCGATTGATAAAGCCACACTCGAAGGCGCGTTTAAACAACTGATTACCAGGCATGAGATATTGCGGACAATGTATCCGCGCAACAATGGTGTGGCCACCGCTCATATTGTTGATGCTGTTGATTTTGCCATTCGCGAGATAGACCTGACACATCTTTCTTATGAAGATGCTCGCGCAAAAGCGAGGGAATATTGCCGACAAGAAGCTAACACACCGATTGAGTTGACTGACTTACCGTTGATGCGCGTTGCCCTGATTAGGTTAAACGATAGCGAACATATTTTGATGCTGAATATGCATCATATAATTAGTGATGACTGGGCCCTAGCGGTCCTGTTGACAGATGTTTTTGAATTTATGGACGCCGCTAACATCCAACGTCCCGCTAATCTCCCCGAGCTCCCTATCCAATACCTCGATTATTCCGTCTGGCACGGCCAGCGATTGGAAAAAGGTGTATTGAAACAGCAACTTGATTATTGGCAACACAAATTGGCGGGGATGCCTGATCGAATTGAGTTTGCCCTGGATTATCCTCGCCCAGTTATCCAAAGCTTCACTGGTGCACAAGTGTTATTTGCATTAGATGCGCCTCTCACTACGAATTTAAAACGTTTGGCTGAGCAAAAGAATTGCACGCTTTATATGTTGTTGTTGTCAGCCGTCAAACTGTTACTCGTGCGCTATACCGGCCAGGAGGATATTTGCCTTGGGGGAGTTTTTGCCAATCGGCAATATGCGGAAACTGAAAAATTAATTGGCATGTTCGTCAATACTTTGCCGCTGAGAACACTGTTTAGTACCGACGACGATATCGATTCGGCGCTTAGTAAAGTCAGGTCAACTTGCCTGGAAGCATACGAGCACCATGATACGCCGTTTGACCGGATTGTGGATTTGGTAAAGCCGCAACGCGACCTGTCGACGAACCCCCTGTTCCAGATTATGGTGATCCTGCAAAACGTGCCTATTGAAGCATCCCTCGGAGGGCGGGTCAGTGCATTTGCGCTGGAGCGTAGTACTAGTAAATTTGATATGACCATTGAGTTTACCGAAACGGAAGATAGCATCAGTGGTCTCATCGAATATTGTACGGATCTATTTAGTGCAACCACTATCCAGCAATTCGCTCTTCATCTACAGAATTTGTGCGAATTATTCGCGAGCGGCATCAATGCTCCTATTAAGAATCTGACATACATTAATAGTGCAGAACGCGAATTGATCCTTAACGGATTTAATAGCACAGCTACAGATTATCCGACGCAAAAGTGTGTGCATCAATTATTTGCAGCCCAAGCAGGCAGAACGCCGGACCGTATCGCGGTTAGCGTCAAGGATAAGTCCCTAAGCTATTACCAACTCTTGCAGCAAAGCAATACCCTGGCAGCTTATTTGCGCCAGAGTGGAATTGGGGCAAATCAAACTGTTGGTCTGTGCCTTGATCGCTCACCGCAATTATTGGTGGGAATTCTCGGCGTGTTGCAAGCTGGTGCCGCCTACATTCCGATGGACCCGGCAAACCCAGTGGAAAGGTTGAAACACATGTTGCAGGACAGCCGGGCGAGCAGAGTTCTGACACAACGGCATTTGTTGTCGCTCTTGTCCAGTTTGCTGCCCGAGGAGGTACAGTTAATTGCGTTGGATGACGAGACTATCTTCGCAAACCAATCATCCGATTTCATCCAAACGGATGTCGCATCACAAGACCTTGCCTATGTAATTTATACCTCTGGCTCCACCGGCAATCCCAAAGGCGCTGCGAATATTCACCAAGGCTTTATGAATTTAAACTCTTGGTATATCCAGGCATTAAATATGGTCGGGGATGACCGTGTCCTGGTAATGAGCAACCCGAGCTTTGATTTAACCCAAAAGAACTTGATAGCGCCGTTGCTGGTGGGTGCAAGTATTTACCTGGTTGAGGAATACGAACCAGTGGCGATTCGCCAATTGATAAAAGATAAAGAAATCACCTGGATCAATTGCGCTCCTAGCAGTTTCTACGGGATTTTGCAGGAACCTGTTGCTGAACTAGCGAGCTTGCGACGCGTGGTTTTAGGGGGTGAACCCATACAACCGCAAAAAATAGAAACATGGTTCAAACAAAAATCTGCTCAAGCAAAATTATTCAACAGCTATGGACCCACTGAATGCAGCGATGTGGTTAGTGCTTATGAAATCTGCGATTTATACAATACGTTCCCTATTGGCAAACCCATCAATAACATCCAGATCTACATCCTGGATGCGCAAGGAAATCCAACGGGCATTGGTGTGCCGGGCGAATTGCATATTGCGGGTGATGGCCTTTCACGGGGTTATCTGCATAGAGAGGAGTTAACACGGGAAAAATTTATTGCCAATCCTTTCAATCCTGGCACCAGAATGTACCGCAGTGGTGATTTGGCTAAGTGGTTACCCGATGGCAATATTGAATACCTGGGGCGTATAGATACCCAGGTTAAAATTCGTGGATTCAGAATTGAATTGGGTGAAATAGAGTCCGCAGTGGAACAGCTACCTTTTATCGAGGATTGTGCTGTTGTTGCGCAAGGAGCAGGAACCAATAAAAAACTGGTTGGTTTCTATGTACTGAAACAAGGCTCCACGCATCACGATTCCATGGCATTGACCAGGTCTATAAAAACGCACCTGCAACAAACATTACCAGAATATATGGTTCCTGTTGCATTCGTGAATCTTGCCGCAGTTCCGCTGACACCCAATGGCAAGGTAGATCGTAGGAAACTGGAAACCATGCCAGTAGCCAAGACACCTACCAATGCGAGAGCCCATAGTAAAACGGACATGGAAGCCTTCCTGTTGGCAATATGGGCCGACGAATTAGGCATGGACAAAAATAACATTAGCTTGGATGAAAATTTTTTCGACCTTGGTGGAAACTCCGTCAATGTAATATCGCTCGCTGATAGTATCCAGCGCTCGAGCTTCTTGTCTCCCGACGTTAAATTTACGCCAGCCATGCTGTTCAAACACAACACCATTGCCGCGATATCACAATATCTGTCCAAGCAGGTTGCGTTAGACAATCCTGAAACTTTTTTTGCCATGGCAGAGACTAATATTCACCACAAGACCGCTACCAGGATTATCCCCACGAACGAAACTGATTTGCCGGAGTACTACCAGGACAGTCTGGCGATTATTGGAATCTCTTGCCAATTCCCCGACGCGCAAGACCATTGGCAATTTTGGGAAAATCTCAAGGATGGAAAAGAAAGTCCGCGTTTGTTATCGAAAAGTGAGTTGGCGCAATATCAACTTGCAGCGAACATTGAAGAGCACCCAGCATTCGTACCGCTACGCACCTGGATGGAAGGTAAGGAACATTTTGATCCCGAGTTTTTCAAAATTTCATCCGGCAATGCGAGTTTGATGGATCCGCAATTACGTCATTTGTTGATGCATTCCTGGAAGTCTGTTGAAGATGCTGGATATGTGTGCGACGACATTACGAAGACTGCTGTATTTATGTCGGCGAGCAACAATTCTTATCAGTCGCTGAATAATCCGTTATCCGTCGACGCGAATGTTATGGAGTCGTCGGAAGAATTGGTTTCCTGGACTTTGGCCCAGAGCGGAACCATTCCGACTATGGTTTCCTATCATCTCGGATTGACTGGGCCCAGTGTATTTGTTCATTCCAATTGCTCATCTTCCTTAACCGGTCTTTACGCGGCCGCGCAAAGTTTGCAGACACGCGAAGCCGATTTTGCCTTGGTTGGTGCTGCGGCACTTTCCGCTACCATGAATGTGGGATACCTCTATCAACCGGGCCTGAATTTATCCAGTGATGGACGCTTGAAAACGTTTGATGCTAGCGCTGATGGCATGGTTGAAGGTGAAGGCGTGTGTGTTGTCCTGGTGCGACGGCTGTTGGATGCCATAGCAGCGAAGGACCATATCTACGCCGTGGTGCGAGGTATAGGTATCAATAACGATGGTGCCGATAAAGCAGGTTTCTATGCGCCCAGTGTAAAAGGGCAAGCGGATATTATTCGCCAAGTACTTGATAAAACCGGAATCCATCCGGAATCCATCAGTTATGTCGAGGCGCATGGCACTGGCACTGCTTTGGGTGATCCTATAGAGATCATGGGGCTTAGCGAAGCCTACGCCGGCTATACCAATAAAAAACAATTCTGCGCGATTAGTTCCACCAAGCCAAATGTGGGTCACCTGGATGCGGTAGCCGGTTTAGTCGGTTGCGTGAAAATCGCACTCAGTTTTTATAATCGCTGCATTCCAGGAATTATTAATTATAAAAATCCAAATCCACAAATTGATTTCAACCAATCACCTTTCTACGTGTTGGAACACAATACGGAATGGCAAGTCGGCGCCGCGCCCAGGCGCGCAGCGATCAGTTCATTTGGCATTGGTGGCACCAATGCCCACGCCGTTCTGGAAGAATATGTTCAGGATGATATTTTTATTACTGATCCGCACGTCGACGCGGAGCACTTGGTAATTCTCTCCGCGCGGAAAGCTGACAACCTGCAAGATTATGCCCGGTCGATGCTGGCGTATCTTGATTCACCGCGAGCGTCGCTCGCGACCGTAAAAGACATAGCCTATACCTTGCAAATTGGCAGGCGATCAATGGCTGCTCGTGTTGCGTTTTTAACATCCAGCCTTGCCGATTTAAAAGAGCGTATTTCCGCATTCCTAGGCGCTGAAAAAGTTGATGGTTATCTTTACCGCGACCTTAATTTATTAACTAGCGCCGATGAACTGGTCGATAAGGATGAAGATTTCCAGGAACTAATCAAGCACTGGATCGCTAAAGGAAAATTGAAGCAATTAGCCAAAGTCTGGGTCAATGGCGCCGATATTGATTGGATATCACTCCATAACGATAACAATCCGGATATAGGCGCGCTGCCGAAAAAAATCAGTTTGCCAACATATCCTTTTGCGCGTGAATCCTACTGGATCACCAATTCGGTTGGTACAAAGGAATCTGGTAATAGAAAATCGGCACCCACTAACATCAGCATCCATCCGTTGTTGCATGCGAATACATCGGATTTCCTGCAACAACGATACACCTCAATATTTACCGGCCAAGAATTTTTCTTGGCGCATCATCAGATCCAGGGAAATATACTATTCCCCGCCGTTGGCTATCTGGAAATGGCCAGAGCCGCGATTGCCAATGCGACGCCTGAGCTGCCCGGCAAAGCAGTTCTCGAGCTGCGTAATTTGGCTTGGATCCAACCTCTGGCAGTGGTGAAAAAGCAATCCTTATCCGTTTCTTTATCAGTAAGCGACGATGATGAAATTTATTTTGCAATCCATAAAGACAGAATGGGATCAGACAGTGCCAGTCGCTACTGCGAGGGCTACGCGCAATATATAACGGCGGAAACGGATGAAATTCTGGATCTGGACACGATAAAAAATGCAACGCAATTGGGGCAAGTTTCTGCGAGAGATTTGTATCCCGCATTTGTCCGGATGGGAACCAATTTTGGACCCGGCTTCCAAGGCGTTCACAGTATCCACCAAGGACATGGCCAAGTGTTGGCCAAGCTGCATTTACCGGAGTTTATTCACAACACCCTCAATGATCTTATATTGCATCCCTGTTTGATTGACAGTGCGTTGCAAGCCGGTCTTGTGTTAATCGCCGGCGTCGGCAAATTGCCCGATATCACCACCTTGCCATTTGCGTTGGAATCCTTGCGCGTCCTGAATAATTGTGTCGCGGATATGCTGGCTTGGGTACGTTATTCCCCAGGGTCAAAACCAGGTAAGCTGACCAAACTGGATATCGATTTATGCGATCTTCAGGGTAACCTGTGTGTACAGATAAGAGGTTTCTCATCGCGCATATTTGCCACC
>CBHTVU010000077.1:0-16641 GCA_966096785.1 uncultured Gammaproteobacteria bacterium
GAGTTCCCGCCATCTGAACCATAGCTCGATCTTCTTAACATACATCCAGAATAAGATCGTTAAATTCTATTTCTAATTTTTTGGCGATCATAATTATGTCTGTCATCAAAAATTAAAAATCATCTATTTCTTTTACACCTTTTTTATATAAGCAGCTGATTTTTATAATTTCAACAGATTTTTAGAGTTTTTTGCAATTATAAATTACGATCCTTAGAGGCCTAGCAAAAATTATGTCTTTCATAACATCTATATGCATTTCAGTATTTTGTTTAAAAAAGATAAGTTTCGCCATTTAAATTTAAGTTAACTAACGCACTGAGGTGGCAACTAACTCCAGCCATTATTGCTATAAGGTCGGCAACTGTGGCCACCGAACACTCTCAGACTTTTAAAGAATATTTAATTAATCGAGGTATCAAAAATGAAAACGACCAAACTCTTACTAACAGGCGCGTTTGTCTTTGCATTCAACCTATTTTGTAGTTCAGCCATGGCTGCAGATACCATTGATGCAGATGATTTCGTTGAAGATGCATCGGCAGCAGGTGTAGCAGAAATTGAAACTGCAAAAATTGCTTTACAAAAATCTACTGCAGCAGATGTTAAAACATTTGCCCAATCAATTATCAACGATCACACTGCAGCCAACAGAGAGCTGGCAAGTATTGCAAGCAAAAAGAAATTGAAAGTGTCTACTGAAGCCGAGCTCCTCAATAAAGCTAAAGCCGCTGTATTAAAGCAACGTGAAGGCGAGTCGTTCAATGCGGCATACGCAAACAATCAAGTTAATGCTCATAAAGACACTATAGAGTTATTTAAGAAAGCCTCAGTTTCAGACGATAAGGAGTTAGCAGCCTTTGCTGTTGCAACTTTGCCTAAACTTGAGCATCACTTACACGCGGCTCAAGATTTGGCTAAAACTTATCCAAAATAATATTGAGTAGAATAAAAAATGGCGCATCATTTGCGCCATTTTTGTTTTAATTATACGCACCGAAAATGTGAATTTTAAAAGGTTTGAATTGTGGAAAAGACATATCACGGCAGTTGTCACTGCGGCAAAGTTAAAATCAGAGTCAAGCTGGATATCACCAAGGGAACAGGAAAATGTAATTGCTCCTTCTGCCGCAAATCTCGCTTCTGGGGCTTTAGTGTAAAACCTGAGGCATTTACTCTTGTGACAGGTGAAAATGATTTAAGCGATTACCAATTCAACACGCACTCTATTCACAATTTATTCTGCAGCCATTGCGGCGTTCGCACATTTGGACGGGGACATTTAAAAGAGCTAGGCGGTGATTTTTACACTATTCACGCGGCTTGCCTGGATGATGTAGACATAGAAGAACTCGTTAATGCCCCTGTTTATTACTCCGACGGATTAAATGACAATTGGCAAAATCCACCTGCGGAAACTCGGCATCTGTAATTGGTTTTCAAATATCCAGGAGGCGATATCATGCCCAGAGGTAGCAAAGAAAAATATTCAGAACCGCAAAAGAAAAAAGCGGAACACATTGAAGAGAGCTACGAACACAAAGGTGTCCCTAAAAAGAAAGCCGAGGCTATTGCGTGGGCGACAGTCAACAAGCAATCCGGTGGCGGTGAACGTTCCGGTTCTGGCACCAAGACCAGCGCTACTAGCAAATCTGAGGCACGTGAAGATTCCGCACATAATGCAGTTAAGACAAAACAAGAAAAGGCGAGCCCGCATTCTTTAGAATCGCAAACCAAAACTGAGCTAATGCAACAAGCGCGGAGTAAAAATATTAGTGGCCGATCCGCTATGACTAAGCCAGAACTTATTTTGGCTTTACGCAGACCTTAAATCTATACAAGCTTAAATTTTTTAATACCACTTAAACAATTTGGCGCCATTTAAAACATTTTTTGGCAAATCAATTGTGTATCGAAAATAATTCAAGACTTCATTCCACATTCAACGTCTTTATGTGCGCTTGCATACAGAGGACGCTCGTGGCTCCTGTGATATAAATCACACTATAAATACTTTTAGATTATTAAGTATTAATTCTAATTGTTGATTAGGGGCGCGCGATGAGATTTGATTGGGAACAGTACCTTCCAGAATTTAAGTTACTGTTAGGTGGGTTGGCTGTCGCTTTAATACTCGCCGTTATTGCACCTTTGTTAGCAAAATTATTAACGCGAATAGCCAGTCCTTTTTCTTTTGCCCGTGATTTGCTCGAACGCATAAAACCGCCCATTATTTTGCTTATTCCCCTGCTGGGTTTACGCGCCTATTTCGGTTCTGCTGACGATGATTTTCGGTTCATAGATACAGCGCGCCATATCAATTCGCTTTTTATCATAGGTGCGCTTACTTGGCTTGGCTTGCGAATTCTTGCAGTTGGCCAAGATATTATTGTGCAGCGTAATCCGATGGACGCGGTAGATAATCTCTCCGCACGTCGTATTCAAACCCAAACAAAAGTACTTGTCCAAACGCTTGGCTTTTTTATTATTTTGTTTGGTGTTTCCGCAATGTTGATGACGTTTCCGAACGCGCGCCAATTCGGAACCAGTCTGCTGGCTTCTGCAGGTTTGGCGGGTTTAGCGGTTGGATTCGCAGCCAAACCCGTATTGGGAAATCTTATCGCAGGCTTACAACTCGCTATCACTCAACCTATACGTTTGGACGATGTGGTCATCGTTGAGGGCGAATGGGGTCGTATTGAAGAAATTACCGGCACCTATGTAGTTATTAAAATTTGGGATGAACGCCGATTAATTGTTCCGCTGCAATATTTTATTGAACATCCATTTCAAAACTGGACTCGTAAAACTTCAGAACTCATTGGTTCAATATTTTTATGGGTTGACTATTCCATGCCGCTTGAGCCGCTACGCAAAGAACTTGAAAATCTTTGCAAACAATCCCCAACCTTGTGGGACGGTAAAGTCAGCGTCTTACAAGTGACGGAAGCGACCGAAAAAGCCATGCAGTTACGCATATTGGTCAGTTCAAAAGATTCGTCAAGCAACTGGGATTTGCGCTGTTTTGTGCGTGAAAAATTAATTAATTTTATCAGTCTCCATAACCCGGAAAGCTTGCCGCAACTTCGTGCGAATCTGCATGAGGAAGCTCCAAAAGCCCCGACTAAAGAAGAACAAATTCGTACGCCGGAACATCAACCTCCGGTGTAAAAGAAATCAGAAAACCCAGGTCTTGCATTAAAGACCAACCAACAAATATTGAAATTCTACCTAGGTAATTTTTCACATTTAAAGCCGTAGAATTTGAAAACTATTGCAATCATTTTTGGAGTTAATCATGGGAACCGCTGCCAGTATTGCGAATCTCGCGCAACAACATTTCACCACACGTCTTCATATAGGTACGTCGCATCTAAAAAGTTTAAGACCCGAGATTGAGAGTCACACGAAAACTATTTTATTTGTTACTTCAGAATATTCCGACCTGATCAAAGCAGGTGGGCTGGGCGATGTATCCTCTGCCCTGCCTAAAGCGCTTTTAAAACGCAACGACGTGCGTATTCTTATTCCAGGTTACAAACAAGTAATCAACAGCGGGCATTCGATCACTGTGGTTGATGAGCTTCCAGCCTACGCGCAATTGCCTGCTTGTAAAATTGGGCAGCTACAAATTAAAGGCGGGCCAATTATTTATGTTGTGTTAGCGCCTGAATTATATGAGCGCGATGGCAATCCTTATGGCGACGAAAAAGGCAAAGACTGGGAAGACAATCCCATTCGGTTCGCGCGTTTTTCACTAGCCGCTGCAGAAATTGCCCGCGGTAGAAGTGCATTCAATTGGCAACCTGAGCTTGTGCATACTCACGACTGGCCTGCGGCTTTAACTTCGGCTTATATGAAATGGCAGGATCAAACAACGCCAAGTGTTTTTACTATTCACAATCTTGCACACCAGGGTTTATGTGCGCCAGATTATTTGGAAAAGCTCGGTCTCGGTCATGATGCTTTCACAATTGACAGCATGGAGTTTTATGGCCAACTTTCTTTTATGAAAGCAGGAATTAATTATGCAACTCACATCACCACCGTGAGCGAAACCTACGCACATGAAATTACCCAAGCCGATTTTGGTTGCGGATTGCATGGGCTGCTTAAACAAAAGTTAGATCAGGGTGTATTGAGCGGAATTACAAATGGTATTGATGACAGCTGGGAACCCGGCTCAGATCCGCATCTTGTAGCAAGTTTCAGGGCACGCAAGTGGCACGGCAAACATGCGAACACCCGCTATCTCGAACATATTTTTAATCTGAAACCAAGCTCTGGGCCGTTGTTCGCCGTCGTATCACGCCTGGCACATCAAAAAGGTCTGGATTTAACGGTGCGTGTTGCTGAAACAATTGTGAAGGCAGGTGGACGTCTGATTGTTATGGGCACAGGTGAAAAGAAAATAGAAAAAGAATTACTTCTTTTAGCTGACCGCCATCCTCATAATATTGGTGTACATATTGGTTTTAATGAAGCGGAAGCACGCAGAATTTTTGCGGGTAGTGATTTTTTATTAATGCCCTCTCGCTTTGAACCCTGTGGCTTGAGCCAAATGTATGCTCAACGTTTTGGGTCATTACCTATTGCCCATCGCACTGGCGGTCTTGCAGATACTATTGAAGATGGTTTAAATGGATTTTTATTTTCTGATCTCAGCGTCGAAAGTTATTCGCGCGCAGTACAGCGCGCATTGCATGTATTCAAGCATCGAGATTTACTATGCGCCATGCGCTGCCATGCTATGGCATCGCCTTTGTATTGGAACCAATCTGTCTTTCCCTACGATCAATTGTATGCCCGTTTGATCAACGAAACTAACAATGCAGATGTAGACAGTTCTGATAGCGATCGACAATTTCAAAACGCTTTCGATCACCGGAGGTATGCCTGATGTCTCTTCCTAATGAACGCCACGGTGCATTTCCAAATAAGGACAATACGACTCGCTTTGCGCTCTGGGCGCCTGATGCTTTGCGCGTGGCAATTAAATTGGAAGATGGACAAAAAATTGATTTGATAAAAGGTCTGGACGGTTGGCATTGGAATAATATTGAATGCGGCCCTGGAACAGCTTATAGCTACATTATCGATAACGAACTTGAAGTTCCCGATCCTGCATCGCGTGCACAAGTGAAGGATGTTCATGGACCCAGTTACGTAGTCGATCAAAATTACCCCTGGAAAACCGTCACCTGGCACGGTCGTCCCTGGCATGAAGTTATTATTTATGAATTGCACGTGGGTTTGTTTGGTGGGTATAAAAAAGTTGAAGAATATTTACCAAACCTGGTTGAGCTCGGAATAACTGCTATCGAATTAATGCCACTGGGAGAGTTTCCAGGATCGCGAAATTGGGGTTACGACGGAGTATTGCATTTTGCTCCAGAGGCTTCTTACGGCACACCAGATGAATTAAAAAGTTTGATTGATAGTGCACATGATTTAAATCTTATGGTTTTTATCGATGTGGTATACAACCATTTCGGTCCCGATGGAAATTATTTAGGTCATTACGCCAAAGGTTTCTTTCGCGACGATATTCAAACTCCTTGGGGCGCGGCTATAGATTTCCGCCAAAAACAAGTACGCGATTTTTTTTGCGAAAATGCGCTTATGTGGGTACTGGATTATCGGGTTGATGGTTTGCGCTTTGATGCCGTGCACGCAATCAGTGAAAAAGATTTTTTAATTGAGCTGGCTGAAAGAATACGTGGTGCTATATTACCGAGTCGTCACCTGCACCTGATGCTGGAGAATGAAGATAATAATGCCACCTTGTTGGAAAAGGGTTTTGATGCGCAATGGAACGATGATGGTCACAATATTCTGCACCATATGCTTACAAATGAAAAAGAAGGTTACTATGAAAACTTCTCTGAGCTACCTACCGCAAAATTAGCTCGCTGTCTTAGTGAGGGATTTATCTACCAAGGTCAACTTACTCGCAAGGGGCATTCACGTGGAACTCTTAGTGGTCATTTACCGCCAACTGCTTTTATTTTATTTTTACAAAATCACGACCAGGTAGGGAATCGTGCCTTTGGTGAACGTTTATCACTCCTGGCTGATGCTGAAGAATTGAAAATTGCAGTTGCGCTTATGTTGTTATGCCCAATGATTCCATTGTTGTTTATGGGTGAGGAGTGGGGCTCACAACAACCCTTCTTATTTTTTACCGACCACAACGATGACTTGAGTAAGTTAGTGTGCGAGGGGCGGCGAAATGAATTTGCAGATTTTGCAATATTTACAGATAAAGCCTCATTGGAAAAAATTCCCGACCCTAATGCTCATACAACTTTTACTAATTCAGTATTAGACCAGGCATCGAATCAATCAGAAGAACACAGGCAATGGTGGAATTTTTATAAAGGACTATTGCAATTGCGCACCACTGAATTAACACCGCACTTACCAGGCGCATTTTCATTAGGTGCAAATATTCTCGCTGAGGGCGCCGTGACTGCAGCTTGGACTTTAGGTAATGGCAAGGTTTGGAGAATTTATATTAATTTTTCAAATAATGAGATAACAGCAACGCCATCATGGGAAAATGCAAAAATGATTTTTGATTATGGTGTCGATAGATCCAAATACCATAGCGGCAATTTACCTGCAAAAAGTATTTTAGTTACCCTGTCTTCACCGGAATAGATATTAGGCTAAGTTCACAAGCCATTGCGTGAAGTAACAAAACGCAAGCACCCAAAATCCAACTATAAAAGCTCCCGCAAGGTAACTGACGGGTACAGTTGACACTTGCGCAGCTTTGATTTTTGCCTCCTCAACAACCTCAGCGGGACTAAGCCGGATAATAAGCTCCATTCCTATAGGAATTAAAATAAGATCATCCAGATAACCAATCACAGGAATAAAATCCGGAATAAGATCGATCGGGCTCAACGCATAAGCTGCTACCACAAGCGCAATGAGCCTAACCAACAACGGAGTCCGTTTATCTCGCGCCGTAAAATAAACCACAAGCGTATATTGCTTAAGTTGGTGAGCTTTTGTTTTTAGTGCATCAAGATTAATCATCGAGCAAAGTCTATTTAATGTGAGCCAATATATTTTCTGCTTATTCGAATCAGTAAACATAGATGCCTAATAACTCATTGCGTTCCCTCTCCCATCAAAAAATCTGTTATTTATAATATTGAAGCATGCCACAATTTATAAAAGATTAGCCCCCAACCTTTATATTTTCACACAAATCCATATGGTAGTATGACCATACTATGATCAAACGAATCGGTAGGCATAATGGCTTATTTAGGAAAACTCCAAGTGCGCAGGGTTATATTATTAACCATATTAACTTTTTTATGCAGTTGTACCCATGCTGAAGTAAAGACTGCTGTCAGCACGAATCCTATCACTTCGGATAATATAAACCTCTCAGCCAAAGTATTTTTAAAAGAATTTGTTAGCCAGAATGATGAAAATAGGAAAGCAGCCAGGCTCTATTTACTAGGGGTTATGGATGCGACTGAAGGTAAGGATTGGTGTGATTACAAGCAATTCAGCACAGCAACCTTAAATGAATTTGTTTTTGAGTATTTTAAGGCTCGCAGTCAAGCTGAATTAGAGCAAAGGGCTGCAAAGATAATTGAGGATGCACTTCGTTTATCATTTCCATGTAAGGATAAAAAATGAAACCCAGTTTTGTCACTATAAAAAAACACCACTACTCCTCCGAACCTAGCAACAAAAATTACAAATCTGCCTCCGATGTTTATAAAGAAATTGGATATGACCTCACAGATTTAATGAAGATTAATTCAGGATATGCAAATAGTTGTGCTACTCGTATGAGTCTGGCCCTATTAAAATCCGGAGTCACTTTTTCTGGCCGGCTACCTATTAA
The DNA here is from genome assembly GCA_966096785.1 of uncultured Gammaproteobacteria bacterium. Lineage (GTDB taxonomy): Bacteria > Pseudomonadota > Gammaproteobacteria > Pseudomonadales > Cellvibrionaceae > Cellvibrio. The sequence goes on from CBHTVU010000077.1 coordinate 7,877, forward strand.
GGCAGGGTTATTTAAAAACAGAAAAGTTGAAACAGGCGCTAAATTACTGGCAGATCAGTTGATGTTAAATAATGTTTTTGGCAAGCCGAAATTTTTAGATCCTGCAAAAGCTTCGTCGTTACTACAAGATGAAAAAGGCGTCATCTTCTTTTGGAAAATTACCAATTATGACGGTGGTCACATTGATTTAATTGAAACAAGCAATAAGCTCCAAATATGCAATTCTCATTGTTATTTCAACTGCAAGGAGGTTTGGTTTTGGCCCTTGGCCTAACTAAAAAAATGAATTTAATCTATTCGTTATTAAAAATACAAAAGCATAGTACTCTTATAATTTTATTCTTACATGTACCATTCAAAAAAATACTATCCAATCATCTCACCTCAGAATAAATAATTTACGCGCCGCCTTGTTGAGCGACACGGCGTCAGTGTTCGCTAGCCCACAGACGTAATAGTCCCGATTTGAGAAAAATGTTGATAGGAAATTCTATACAACATTAAGAGCAAATCGCTATGACTGTAGTAAATGCCACAGTGCGTTTGCAATTTCACAAGGGTTTTACTCTTGATGATGCTGTGCCACTCGTACCTTATTTTAAGCAACTCGGCATCAGCCATATTTATGCATCGCCACTCTTAAAAGCGCGCGCAGGGTCCATGCATGGTTACGACGTGGTTGACCCTTCGTGCATTAATCCTGAACTTGGTGGCGAAGCAGCGCTTGAACGCTTGGTCACAAAACTTCGCGAACATAATATGGGGCTTGTGGTTGATATTGTTTGCAATCACATGGCAGTTGGCAAAGACGATAACCCTTGGTGGCAACAAGTGCTGCAGTGGGGTTTAAAGAGCCCTTATGCGCGTTATTTCGACATTCAATGGAACTCACCTGACCCTTTATTGAAGGGGCAATTGCTGCTGCCGTTTTTAAGCGATAACTACGGCGAAGTTCTTGCTGCAGGAAAAATTACCTTGCAATTTGATGCGCAAACAGGTGAATTTTTTGCGCAACATTACGATCACAAATTTCCGATTTATCCACCCAGCTACGGGCACATTTTACGTAACGCCACGCACGCTACACTCGAGCCATTCGTACGTTTGTTTGAGGCACTGGAAACTCAGGAAAACGACAACGACCGCTGGCAAGATGCGACTGTGTTACATAAACAACTGAGTACACTTGCGCAAAATGATGCAGTCCTGGCCGGCATTACGGAAGCCTTAAAAGCCTACGAAATAGCAGCGGATCAGCCAACAGCTGAAGTTAAACACCTTGCATTGGAGACGGCGGACTCCGCTGACGACGATCATGTGGCAAGGGATCAACACTCCGGCGATTTACACCCGGATTGGCAACAGAATGAAAATTTGCAACGACTGCACGAATTATTAGAGCTACAACATTATCGCCTCGCGAGCTGGCGCACAGCCGCAGACGACATCAATTGGCGACGCTTTTTTGATGTGAATGAGCTGGCCGGTTTACGCGTTGAACGCGCTGAAGTATTTGAAGCTAGCCACGGAAAAATTTTTGAATTAGTCGCACGTGGCTGGATTGATGGTTTACGAATTGATCATGTGGATGGCCTGGCAAATCCTCGTGCCTATTGTCGCAAGTTGCGTCGTCGGTTGGACAATTTGCAAAAACAACGACCAGCAGAACTGGCGCAAGAATATCTTCCTGTTTATGTTGAAAAAATTCTCGCCGATAAAGAAAAATTAAATACCAGTTGGCATACCGACGGCACGACTGGTTACGAATTTATGAATCAGGTTTCGTTGCTGCAACACGACCCACGCGGCGAATTGCAACTCTTCGATTTATGGACTCGCCTCAGCGGTAGACAAGGTACTTTTAAAGACGAGGCCCGTGAAGCACGACGTTTAGTGTTAGGCAGCAGTCTAGCGGGAGATGTAGAAACTGTTGCGCAGGGTTTGTTGCAAATCGCTCGCACAGACATAGCTACTCGCGATTTACCTTTAGGAGCGATCCGTCGTGCGCTTATCGAGATTGTTGTGCATTTTCCTGTGTATCGAACCTACGCAAATGCCTGCGGTCGCTCAGAGCAGGATCAAGCATTTTTTAACGAAGCGCTCACAGGTGCACGCCAATCTCTGGCGGAAAACGATTGGCCGATTTTGGATTATCTTGAGCGTTGGCTTGGGGGCTTGGCTCTTCATGCACTTCCACCGGGGCCGATTCGCAATCTACGTAAAAAAACCATCGCGCGTTTTCAGCAACTCACTTCACCAGCCGCTGCAAAAGCGGTTGAAGATACAGCCTGCTATAGATCTGCCGTGTTGCTTTCACGTAATGACGTGGGTTTTGATCCACAAAATTTCAGTGCGCCTCTCGCTCAATTTCATCAAATAAATATTGAACGCGCAGCGCAATTTCCCGCGAATTTATTGGCAACTGCCACACATGATCATAAGCGCGGTGAAGATACGCGTGCGCGTATGGCGGTCATCAGCGAGCGCTCTGTGTGGTTTGCAGCGAAACTCGAGCAGTGGCTTAGCCTTTCTGCGCCACTTCGCACCACGCTCGACGAGGGCGTTGCTCCCTCACCTGGCGATGAAATTATGTTGTATCAAATTCTGTTGGGAACCTGGCCGCTGTCATTGCTAAATCCTGACAAAGTTAATTCTGAAACAATTAAGGAATACCTTGAACGCATCCTGCGCTGGCAGGAAAAAGCAATGCGTGAAGCAAAATTGCGCACCAGCTGGAGCGCGCCTAACAGCGCCTATGAAACCGGAAGTCGCGAGTTTCTTACGCGCTTGCTTACTTCGGAAGAATCGCAAAGTCTTCGGGATGACATTATAAATTCGGCGGCCTCTATCGCCGCTGCGGGCGCTCTCAATGGGCTAACCCAAACGCTTTTGCGTATTACATCTCCAGGGGTGCCCGATCTTTACCAAGGCAACGAGTTTTGGGATTTCAGCTTAGTAGACCCGGATAATCGCCAACCCGTGGACTTTGGCGCGCGAGTTGCAGCACTCAGCACTGATGTTCCTTCAGATCCAACAAAATTTGACGTAACAAAAGCTAATGAGCTGATCGAGAACTGGCAGAACGGACACATTAAACAGTGGTTGATCGCGAATGTTCTGCAGGCTCGCAAAGGCTACGCACCTTTGTTCGCAAAAGGGGATTATCAAGCGCTTGATGTTGAAGGTGAGTTTGCGGACAACCTGATAGCGTTTCATCGCAAATTTGAGAACAGCCACCTTGTGGTTATAGCACCGCGCTTTTGCACGACCTTGCCAGGCGACCTCAAGGTTCCCTTCATATCGCCGTCAGCCTGGGGTGACACTCGCGTTCTCATACCCGGTGAATTAGCGAGCGAAGGAGCTTTGGCCGAAAGCCTTGCGCCTGTAAACAGCGCTCAGCTTAAAAGCTCAGTTTTAGTGAGCGACCTACTGGGCCACACGCCCGTTAACTTTTTAATTTTTTCTTCATCCACGACGTCACCAACCCATCTTTCAATTGAAGTATCCACATCAACCGGAGAAGTATCCCATGAGCCCTAATGAACACCGTATTCGCGAGTTCGCGTATCAAATCTGGGAGTCCGAAGGTAGGCCGCACGGACAATGTGAACGGCATTGGAACATGGCCTGCACTTTAGCCTACACCCAGGCGGAAAGTGAGATGGCGGCAAATGACATAGAACCAGGCGGCTCTACCGAGCCCATCGAGCCTATTTCCCCTACTCAACCAGCTCAGCCCGTACCGCCAAGTGACCCAATCCAACCTACCGATCCGGTTCAACCAGGACAGCCCGTGCAACCAGGTTCACCGAGTGCAGAGTTTGCGAAAGACCCTGCGCCAAGGGTAGCGACTAAAACCTCACGCGCGAAAGCAGTGAAAGCCGATGAAGTCATCGCCCGAGTCGTGGCCAATGAAAAATCAGCTGCTAAAAAAAAATCGCCGGGAAAAGGCGAGTTAAATACTGACGTTAAATTTAAAACGGATTTAAGAAAACCTGACTCGGAATTAAAAAATGATTCGAAAATAAAAACAGACAAAAAAGAAAATGAAATAAAAAAGATCGCCAAGGCAAAAAAAACCAGATCCACCGAGAATGAATTGAGTTAGCAGGAAACTGCATTTTGAAAGCCAAAGGAGTCGCCATGACCAAACATGAGAAGCTCGAAAATTTGACCAAACTGACGCGCGTTTGTGAAGGACACCCCTTCCCTTTGGGCGCAACCTGGGACGGCAAGGGCGTAAATTTCGCCATATTTTCCGCCCACGCGACCAAGGTAGAACTTTGCTTGTTTGACGATGAGGGAAAAACGGAAATTGAACGCTTGGAACTGCCTGAGTACACCGACGAAGTCTGGCACGCATACCTGCCTAATCTCCAACCTGGTCAGGTTTACGGCTACCGGGTCCATGGGCCTTATGAGCCCCAAGCGGGCCATCGCTTCAATGCGAATAAATTATTGATTGATCCTTACGCTAAACAGTTAGTGGGTGAATTAATTTGGGATGAAGCACTGTTCGGCTACACCATCGGTCATCCGGATTTGGATCTTAGCTTTGACGAGCGCGACAGCGCGCCCTTTGTGCCCAAAGCCAAAGTGATTGACCCGGCGTTCGACTGGAACGGCAAACAATCGCATCGCGTTCCTTTGGAGCAGACTGTTATTTACGAAGCCCATGTACGCGGTATTAGCAAATTGCATCCATCGGTGCCTGAAAAGTTGCGCGGTACCTGTGCAGGTTTAACGAACAAAGATTTGCTCAACCACATCAAATCTCTCGGTGTTACCAGTGTAGAACTGCTACCGGTTCACGCCTTTCTGCATGACAACCATTTGCTGGAAAAAGGCCTCAAAAATTATTGGGGATACAACAGCATCGCCTTCCTGACACCCCATGCAGAATATCTGTCGAGCGGACATCTTCACGAATTTAAAGAAATGGCGGCTGGCCTTCATGACGCTGGTTTGGAACTCATTTTGGATGTGGTCTATAACCACACCGCCGAGGGTAGCGAGTTAGGCCCAACCCTTTCTATGCGTGGGATAGACAACGCCACCTACTACCGCTTATTGCCAGACAACCCTCGCTACTACATCAATGACTCCGGCACTGGCAACACCTTGGACCTCACCCACCCCTGTGTGCTGCGCTTGGTAACTGACTCGTTGCGCTATTGGACTACCGAAATGGGTGTAGATGGATTCAGATTTGATTTGGGGACCATTCTAGCCCGTGAAACTACAGGTTTTAACGAGCGCCATGGCTTTCACGTTGCCTGTCGCCAGGACCCGGTACTAAGTCAACTCAAACTTATTGCCGAGCCTTGGGATTGTGGGCCTGGAGGTTATCAAGTGGGCGCATTCCCGCCCGGGTGGCTGGAGTGGAATGATCGCTACCGCGATACAGTTCGTTCATTCTGGCGTGGCGACCAAGGCAAATTGCCCGAGCTTGCGAGTCGGGTTACAGCATCCGGCGATTTATTTAACTGGGGCGGGCGCAGGCCGTTTGCGTCGGTAAATTTTATTACCGCCCACGATGGTTTCACCATGCGCGACCTGGTGAGTTACAACGAAAAACACAACGAAGCAAATGGCGACGAAAATCGCGATGGTAATGACAACAACATTTCCTACAACTACGGCGCTGAAGGCGACACCGATGATGAAGCTATTCGCGGCGTTCGTGTTCGGCAAATTAAAAATTTGTTGAGCACATTATTGTTTTCGCAAGGCACTCCTATGTTAGTCGCGGGCGACGAATACGGGCGTAGCCAACAGGGTAACAACAATGTGTATTGTCAGGATAATGAATTAAGTTGGCTTAACTGGGAGTGGGATGACGAAGCAAAAAATCTTGTTGAATTCACAAAAAAATTAGGCAGTTTAAGACGCGATTATCCCATTTTGCGGCGTGGACGCTTCCTGGTGGGTGCATACAATGAAGAGTTGGGTGTAAAAGACGTAACCTGGCTTTCACCTTCAGCAACAGAAATGGATGACGCACTTTGGAGTCACGCATCCGTCTCCTGTCTCGGAATAATTCTTGATGGACGAGCACAGCCTAGCGGCCTACACAAACGCGGCTGCGATACAACGCTCTTGATTATTTTCAACGCGCATCATGAATCTATTAACTTCACCCTACCAGAAGTTGCACAGGGTTGCTGTTGGCTGCGTTTGTTAGATACCAATAGTGAATTGGAAGAAGTTAATGATGGTTATGATTTCGGCACCGAGTTTGTTGCAACGCAGCGTTCAGTAATTTTGTTCAAACTTACTACAGAAGAATGTAAGGCCAGTCATGAATAACGCGAACAGCAAACAAAATTTTTCTGACGCGGTTTCGTCTACTCACGACCAAGTCACCCAGATTAATTTCAATACGCCTGCTGTTCATAAGGTGCGCATTTTAACCTTAAACATGCACAAAGGTTTTACGGTATTTAATCGTCGTTTTATTTTGCCCGAATTGCGCGATGCAGTGCACGCCTTGTCGACTGATATTGTTTTTCTGCAAGAAGTGCACGGCACTCATCGCGAGCACGCCGAAAAATTTACCAATTGGCCAAAAGTGTCCCAGTACGAATTTTTAGCAGACAGCATGTGGCCGGAATATTCTTACGGGCGCAACGCCGTTTATCCTCACGGCGATCATGGTAACGCCCTTCTTTCAAAATACCCTATCACACGTTATCAAAATCTGGATGTCTCGATCGGTAAAATTGAACAGCGTGGCCTGCTCCATTCCGTTTTAAAATTACCTGACAATAAAGAGTTGCATGCCATATGTGTGCACTTGGGTTTGCGTGAGAACCATCGTAAGCAACAACTAAACTTGTTGTGCAAGCTTGTTGAAAGTTTTCCAGAAAAAGACCCTGTCATTATCGCTGGTGATTTTAATGATTGGCGTGTGCGCGCCAACAAAATTCTCGAGCGAGTTGGCTTTCACGAAGCATTTTTAACTGCATTCGGAAAATCTGCAAAAAGTTTTCCAGCCCGTTGGCCACTTTTATCGCTGGATAGAATTTATATTCGCAACGCGACCAGTCAAAACCCGCAGGTATTGCACGATTTGCCCTGGTCGCATCTTTCCGATCACGCCCCTTTAAGTGTGGAGGTTCATATATGAATAACGAATGGCGCGATGGCAATGACATAAAGTTGTTAATTAACGGTGAAGATTTTTATCCAAGAGCTATGGAGTGTATTCGCAATGCGCGCACTGAAGTGCTTTTGGAAACCTTTATCTTTGCAGAAGATAAAATTGGTCATGAAATGCAGGAAGCACTAGTTGCAGCGGCGAGTCGCGGAGTACGTGTTGATATTACCGTGGACGACTATGGCACTTTTGATCTAAGCAAAGAATTTGTGGACAAATTAATTAATGCGGGCGTCAAGCTGCATATTTTTGATCCCCAACCTAATTTTCGCGGCGTGCGATTCAACTTTTTCCGTCGATTACACCGCAAGCTGATCGTGGTTGATAATCAAATCGCCTTTATTGGTGGAATTAATATTTCCGATGATCATCTGCTCGACTTCGGGCCCAAAGCAAAACAGGATTATGCCGTTGAACTACACGGACCCATCGTTAAAGACATACGTGATGCCTGCCTGCAATTACTGATACGTGCGTCCAGTAAACAAGATGCGCTCGAGTATAAAAAGCACCTGGACCAGCCAGCACCTGAACCCTGCGGTGATGCAAAAATATTATTGTCTGTGCGCGACAATCAACGTCACTCAAAAGATATTCAAAAACAATATTTGCTCGCAATGCGGCTGGCAAAAAAACGAATCATTATTGCAAACGCTTATTTCTTTCCAAACTACAGAATATTACGTGAGTTAAAACGCGCCGCGAGCCGAGGTGTAGAGGTCAGGTTAATATTACAGGGCCAACCTGATATGGCGTGGGTGAGTTTATTATCAAGTCTCCTTTACAGCTATCTCATGCGCGCAGGCGTAAAAATTCACGAATATTGCCAACGCCCTCTTCATGGTAAGGTTGCGCTTGTTGATGACGAGTGGTGCACAATCGGCTCCAGTAATCTGGACCCATTAAGTCTTTCTTTAAATCTCGAGGCTAACGTAGTTGTAATGGATTCGGGTCTTAATCAGCAACTCAGCGAACACTTCGAAGAACTTTTTGAGTCCAGTTGTAAACCTGTGAATAAAAAAGTTGCGACGCGAGGTTACTGGTGGAGAACACCTCTAATATTTTTAAGCTTTCACTTCCTGCGACACTTCCCTGGTATTTTCGGTTGGCTACCGGCTCATAGCCCTGAATTAAAACTGGTTAAGTCCAAAAAACGCGCCTACGGTGAGCGCACGTTTAATTTTAAAAGCACACCACTGGAAGAAAAAAATCAGGATAATTTAAAAGTGGTGAGAGATTAAGGACAACCTATGACAGCAAGCGTGGCCACCAAACCAAATACCGAACCCTCCAGCCGTAGTAAAAAATGGGTGTGGGTAAAACGAGCACTAACGGCATTTTTTATTATTATAATTCCGGTGTTGTTATTCACCGTTTTAAAAAATATCGAATGGAAAGATGTTGAGCAAGCCATACACGCCTATCAACTCAAAACATTATTGCTTGCGTGCCTGATTGCCACCGCCAGCTTTTTGGTATTCAGTAGCTATGACCTTATTGCATTGCACTATTTAAAGCATCCTATCAAGATTCGTGAGGTGCTCCCGCTTGCTTTTGTGGGTTGCGTATTCTCTCTCAACCTTGCATGGGTAGGCGGGGTGGCAAC
>CBHTVU010000078.1:0-16609 GCA_966096785.1 uncultured Gammaproteobacteria bacterium
GCGGTACATTACCCAGCTGGTTGACTTTTAACGCAGCAACAAGAACTTTTAGTGGGACACCAACTCATGGAAACGAAGGCAATTTTACGCTGGCTGTAATAGCAACCGATAACCAAGGACAATCTGCTACCACTACTTTCACAATAAATGTTGCGCACGTAAACCAGGCTCCAACAACGATTGGTATACCTACAGTAAATACCGTGCAAAATAGCAGTGGGGACAGCGTAGATTTATTTGCTGCCTTTGCAGACAGAGAAGATCAAGATGCACAATTAACTTATTCTATTGTGAACAATACCAATGGCACCTTGGTAACACAAACGATTATCGACACGCAAACTGGAAAATTGCTGCTGCACTATGGTGAAAATCAATTTGGTAGTAGCCAAATCACAGTGCGAGCAACGGATAGTCAAGGTGCAAGCGTAGATACAACCTTTACGGTAAATGTTGCTTTTGTTAATCATCTGCCAGTGAGCACGGGAATTAAAAATATTGCTGTAATCCAGGGTAGCGCACCGAGCAATTTGAATTTATCCAAAGTGTTTAGCGATTTGGAAAATGGCAGTGATTTACAATACAGCTTTGTAAGTAGTAGCAACCCTGCATTGCTTAACTCTATTCAATTTGATCAGCAAAATCACACATCCACCATTTCCTACAATCCAGCGCTTACAGGTGAAACCACAATAGTTTTGCGCGCAACAGATAGCAACGGCGGATTTGTCGATAGTGAATTTAAAATTACTGTAGTACCGCCGCCAGTACAACTGCCGCAAGACCCAAAACAAGATATACCACCAAAACCCGATGTTGATCTTGAGGTTACCAATCCTTCCGCTGATGACGGACCGACAAATAATCCGCAGCCTGATACTACATCACCAATTGCAGGCGGTCAGGGTCCATCGCAAAACAACACGCAACTTGATGAGCCACTTTCTCACAATTTAATTGGTTTTAAAGATTCAGGTGAAAATACCAATATCATAGTTGCAACACAATCTAACCCGACCCAGGAAGATTTTGACCGCAATCGTTACGATCGTATTATCACGCAGCAGGATGCGCAAATTAAAAAGTCGCTGGATCCACTGAACACACGGCCAATACTCTCTTCAATAATTTTACCTGGCGAAGGTTATAGCGCTGCGGATTCCGAAGCATTTAACGCTCAGCTGAGAAAAATGCGCCGCGAAATGGATAACGTCATTGAACAAGAACAACAACATAAAGCAATGGTTTCGGGAATAACTTTATCACTAACGACGGGTATTTTAATTTGGTCACTGAGAGCGAGCAGTTTATTACTGGCGCTCATGTCTATGCTTCCTTTGTGGCGCGGCATAGACCCATTACCAATTCTGGAAGAAGTTAAAAAGCGTAAAAAAGATATTGAAAAGCAACGCAGCGATAAAAAAGCCGAGGACCAAAGTGCCAAAGAAGTTGGCTACCTGTTTGATAACACCGACAGCAACATAAAAAAAGCTAAGGATAAGAGCTAATGATTCGTATAACTCCTGCAATTCGTTTAAGTATTGGCTTAATTATTTTGGTAATTTCTATTTTGCTATTGGCACAAGCGCTTGGTTTAACATCAGGTACAGAAAAGCAACAATTTGAAATTCGCAAACAAATTGCTGAAACACTCGCCGCACAAATTACCTTTGCAGTTACCCGTGGTGATGACGGCTTGGTGCGAGACCTGATGAATGCCGCCATCGAAAGAAACACCGAAATGCAGTCAGCAGCAATTCGTAAAGCTGATGGCGAGATACTCATTGAAACCACTAATCACGATGAATTCTGGAACGGTGCCGAAGCGAAAATATCTACGCCCACTCACATGCGCTTTCCATTAATAATTAACAGTGTTACGCGCGCCAACACTGAAATTACCTTTAAGCCATTACACAGCGAAACTCACCCACTGTTTCGTATTCCAACTTTTGTAGTGCTTATTATTTTCGTTACACTCAGTGGCTTTGTAGGATTCTGGTTATACATTCGTCGCGTACTTAAACACTTGGACCCAAGCGCAGTTGTACCAGCGCGTGTGCGCAATGCGCTCAATATTTTGGCGGAAGGTGTTTTAATTTTAGATAAGCGAGAACACATAGTTTTGGCAAATGCTTCGCTGTTGGAAAACTTGAATAAATCTGAACCCAATCTTTTAGGAAAAAAAGCGAGTACGCTTGGCTGGCAACTTATCGACCAAAAATTTGGTAACGACTTTCCGTGGCTCACGGCTCTGCATTCAAATGTTAAACAAGTGAATATTCGCCTTGCGCTTCCCACTGACGGACAAACAAAAATTTTTCGCGTAAATGCTGTGCCGATCCTCGATGCAAAAGGTTCGAGCCAGGGAACTATCGCGGTTTTTGATGATATAACCGAGCTGGAAGAAAAAAGGCAGCAATTGGAAGACCTTGTTAAGGAACTAGCGAAATCACGCGCCGCCATTGAGTCGCAAAACAAAGAATTAACTTTCCTTGCAACACGTGACCCACTTACAAACTGTTTCAATCGCCGCGCACTTTACGAATATCTTGAAGGAAAATCTGCAGGCTCTCTAAAGCCCGATACGGAATACGCGTGCATTATGGCTGACATAGATCACTTTAAACGCGTGAATGATACACACGGCCACGGTGTTGGTGACGAGGTCATTAAAACCATGGCAAATACCATTAGAGAAGTGGTGCGAGAAAAGGATGTAGTTGCGCGTATAGGCGGTGAAGAATTCTGTATAATTTTACCCAACACTTCTTTAGATGTTGCACGTAATATTGCTGAACGCTGCCGCGACAAAATCTGGTCAAAAACAACTAACGGCGTAAGAGTCACTGCAAGTTTTGGTGTAACCTCAGCTAGCCTCGGCGCAAAAAATCCCAGCTCCATGATGCATCAAGCCGATGAAGCACTTTACGCTTCAAAAGAAAATGGAAGGAACCGTGTTACTTCGTGGAGTAAAAATATTGCTTCGAAAGGCGGGTAGATTTTCAATCACACGCAAAATATTTTCCTACCATTAACTCACTCTATGTATTCATTTCAAAGCAATAACTTTGATAGAGAAAATTTAAATATTTAACAGGGAGTCGTCATCCTCGCGCAAGCGGGGATCCAGCTTTTAAAATCAAAGTCAACGGCTGGATCCCCGCTAGCGGGGGCGCCTAGCCGAGGATGACGACTCCCTATTAAATGGGGTATTGCACACCAGACTTAAGATGAACGTTTGCGAATAAAAAGGTGAATGTGTTTTAAATACTATTTTTACGAGCAACTCGTCGTTCAAAAGCGCATCTACGAAGCTCTTGATCCATTAAATCATTAATCGCTTCCGGCCAACCATTTTCTGCCGACTCAATTAAATAGCTCTCAGCTTGATTAAAAATATCAATGTCATAATTTTCCATCGCTTCAGCAAATAATAAAGTAAATAAATGATGCTGGGCATCAGCATCCCCGCCAGCCGCGTTAGCTTCAAGCTCCTTTATTGTCTCTTTTATTTGCATTTTAACGGAATCAAACATTTTAATTTCCAAGATTTTTAATACAAAACATACGGATAAACATTTTGATTTTTATCCAGCTATTCCAAACACCCTACCCACTTCTTCCGCAATTATCTTCGCCCCAGCCTCTACAACTCTCTCATCCTGGCAATAAGTCACTCTTATACATTCATGGCTATGCTGCCATTCCTCTTCTAGTCCCGGAAAGAAATGATGACCGGAAATTACTAAAACACCGCGTGCTTTTAATCGTTGATAAAGTTCCTCGCTGGTAATAGGCAAATTTTCAAACCAAAGCCATAAGAAAATTGCGCCTTCGGGTTTATGAATTCGGTAAGACAAATCGCCGAGGTGTTTTTTGAAAATGCGCACTGCGCCTTCCATCTTGTCTCTATAAAAAGGAGCGACTATCTCCCGGCTTAGTTTTAATATTTTTCTATCTTCCAACAAATGTTTTGCAAGTGCGGGACCGAAATTTCCACACGCTAAATTAACGATGGTGTTTGCTTTTGCGAACGCATTTATAATTGTAGGGTTGGCAATGACTATTCCAGTGCGTGCGCCAGGTAAACCTAATTTCGAAAGACTTAAAACTAAAATTGTATTTTGATTCCAATGCGGCTTTATATCGGCAAATAAAATATTAGGGAATGGTGTTCCATAAGCACCATCTACAATAAGCGGAACATCGTGCTCTTGCGCGAGCTGGTCGAGATGATCAAGCTCTTCATCACTTAAAACATTGCCAGTGGGATTTGTAGGGCGCGATAAGCAAATTGCTCCAGTATTTTCTGTGATATGAAGCTTGGAGAAGTCGACGTGGTATTTAAAAAAGCCATCGTCCAATAATTCAATACTGGGTTTTGTTGATGTAAAAAAATCTTCGCCAATACCTAAATCGCTATAGCCCAAATATTCTGGCGCAAGAGGAAATTGAATTTGCTTTTTTACACCATCTTCATATTCACCTGCGAGCATGTTGAACAACACAAAAAACGCCGACTGGCTGCCATTGCTAAGGGCGATGTTATCGCGCGCAAGAGGCCAGCCGTATTCTTCGCCCAACATTTTGGCAATCGCATCGAGAACCTCAAGGTCGCCCTGAGGAGGTTGGTACACACCTAACAATTGATGTGCTTGTTGCGGATCTTGTAATGTCTGTTCAAGCGCTTCAGCGAAAGCTTCTTCCATAACGGGAATACGTGCAGGGTTTCCACCACCCATAAAAATCATATTGGGATTAGTGCGCAAGGCATCGCCCAAGTCATCCATTAACTGAACTATGCCAGCATTGCCACTGAGCTTGTTGCCGAACCGGGAAAATTGCATGAAAGTAGAACTCGTTTATTTAAACGATCAATCTACCTTGAAATGGTTGGAATGGAAACATGGCAAAACACGATTACAATTATGCTCTGCCATATTTTAACGAACAGGATTATTTAATAAATCCAAGGTTTTTGAGCGAAAAGTTTTTTAGATTCGGGAATATTTTTGCGACATCATCGCTACTCACTCCAAACCATTCTGCTAATGTTGCAGCGTATTGATCGAAACTCTGTGTGGGAATAATCCGACCTTCGCCGATATCATCATCGCTACCCAACTCAAGGCTTGGCATTGTTCCAAAAATGCCCTGGCCTTTTACTGCATCGCCCATTACAAAATGATGGCTACCCCAACCGTGGTCAGTGCCATCAGTTCCGTTACGCGAAAGTGTACGACCAAACTCTGACAGTGTAAAAGTCACAACTTGTTCGCCATAACCAAGAGTTGATAAGGTTTCATAAAACTCCGTGAGCGCCTTGTTCACTTCGGCCAACAAACCTGCTTGACCAATCAGCTGATAGCCGTGAGTATCGAAAGATCCAAAATTAATATAGAAAACTTGTCGCTTAACCTGGAAATCCTCGTTTGCAGCGATAATACGTGCAATCGTTGCAAAATTTTCACTCAATCCAATAGACGACATCAAGGGCGTATTAATTTTCGGCTGACGATCTAAAATATCAGCCACATATTGCGACATTGTCCACGCTTGTGTTTCAACATCCGCAAAATGTTGTTGCAAAGGATTGGCATGATTGCGCGCCAGGAAGTGACGATATAACTGCGCTCGCTTTGCCGATAAGTCACCAGGATTAGCTTCCGATAAAGCACTTAAACGTACAATACCTGATTTAGTTAAACCAAAAGGCAAAGTTTCGCTGCCTCGTTGTAAAGGGTTAGAACCTGATAACGTAATATTCATCGCTAACTGTTGGTTAATGTTGGCTTCACTTAATGCCTCGGCGACACGCCCTGCCCATCCTGTGTCAACAACACCATTATTTAAGGTTTGTGAAAAAATAGCCTGGTCATTATGTGCGAATAAATTTTTAGGTAATTGAGAACCATTTTGTTTATAGGTTGCTTTTACAACCGGTTCAATTAAATTGCCCACATTTCCTACGACAGCCAACTTTCCGTTGTTATAGAGCTGTGCAACTTTGTTTAATGCAGAATGAAAACCAAATGGTTCTGCACTCGAGTTAGAGTGAACGAGTGCATTTAGTGTTTCTTTGGGTAGCGCCAACTCCTGCCTAACTTTGCTGTAATTTGCATAAGCCGAATCAGCCGTGGGAACAAGCGTATTAAATGCGTCATTGCCGCCGCTTAAATTAAGACAAACTAATGCTTTGTAAGGACTGGAAGATGTTGTGCCTGCATTGGCAAGTGCTGGCATTATACCGCTGGTAAAAGCTGCACCGCCTATTAAGCTAGCGCCCATATTTTTGATAAATGAGCGACGCGAATTTATTATTTTCATGGTCTTATCCTTGAACTGCATATTCTGGTGAAATGGAAATGATATAAATCGCTTCATAAATTCGCTCAAGCGGATCTGTAATTGAACTAATATGCTCAACAATAAGCGCTGAGTCTTCTGCACTTATTTTTCCATGCGTTAACAGTAAATTAATTCGATCCACTAATTCACCCGGTTTATCTGCCAGTGCGCGCTCTTCTGTTAAATTCAGTAAAGCTTTAACATTGGGATCCCAATATTCACCAAAGGGAACTATGCCATTTATTTCTCCAGCATCTTCGCCCGTGTAAATATTTTTATCGTTTATATCGCGCCGAAAAATAAGATTAGCGAGCAGATTATTTTGATAAACCGCCAATAACCCATCAAAAATTTGTGTTTCGGGTGCCAGTATTTTTTTCTTTGATAAATCACCCGGCGGACTATAAGTGCTACTGTAATAATTAAACACTGAAGGTGCATGCAACATTTCCTGTTCTTCAGGGCCGTAATGATGATGCGCAATAGTGACAACAGTTCCTGTCCTGGGGCTTCGAATGGGCACGCCTTGTGCTTTGAAAGCACGCCAAATTCCAGAAATAACGAGGGGCGTTTCTTTAAATTTTCCATAACTGCTAGCTTCATCGCTCGGAGCACTGGCTTCGTCATCCAGATAAATCGCTTTAAGCACAGCTTTCATATCACCTTTCACACCGCTGCCGTTATCATTAAATACAGTGGCAACCCTCGCTACGTAGTCATTGCTAGGATTACTGGTAATTAAATATTGAATGAGTTGCTTGGAAATAAATGGCGCAACATTAGGATGCTTCATAATATTGTTGATAGCTGCATCCAAGTCTTGCTTGGCAGTTTGACCTGCAGGAGTTACCTCTCCGTTTAATAAGGTTTTAGTCCCTGCATCATGAAAACTTTCAAACGCGCGCAAAGGTGAAATATTCGATATTGCAGCTGGGTAAATAGTAAATACACCATTTTGTGCAAACTCTGTATAAGTTGAATAACTCCAACCAGTAAAGACGCGAGCAAACTCTTTCACTGTTTGCTGATTGTAGGTGGGAATTGTTTTGCTATTAGAATCCAGTTTTGCTGTGCCATCAATATTAAGCTCATGCAAACCAATGCTAAAAAGCTGCATCACTTCACGCGCATAGTTTTCATCAGGGCGAGTAAATCTTACTTCATCCGCTTTTGGATTATTAAGCGTGTTTAAGTAAAGACCCATAATTGGATTTACAGTGATGTTAGTTAGAAGCTCACCATAATTTCCAAATGCGCCTTTCATTAAAAGATCCGTGTAATTGGAAAATCCCGTTTCACGCGCAAATTGATTCGCACCAAATTGCGATACAACCAGAATTTGACTTAATGCATGAGCGACACGAGAGCGTAACTGGTCTTTACCCCAAATACTGGTTTCCATCCAGATATGATGCTGGAATATAACGCGCTCAAAATTGAATTCTTCCCGGGTGGAATCACCACCGTTGTACATGTAGGCAGGAATTGCTACGAAACCGAGATTTTCCAAACGCTTTTTAAAAAGTATTAACTGTGGAGTTGGGCGTTCTGCGAACTGCTGGTCCAGCCATGCGGCCTTACCATTTCTTAAAATAAAATCTATGTCTTTCGCAGTTGCGCCAAAGCTCGCTTGCGATAAAAATCGTGACGCATCAACAGCTTTGTCCCAGTCGGCTGAGGCACGTGTGGGTAACACAGGATCAGGTTCAAGATCTGGTTTTAATTCTATAGGTTTTAAAATAATCGGGTCGGAAGATTGTGATGAGCTAGAAGATGAACTGGTGGGCTTGCCATTACTTTTACCACCGCCGCAAGCTACCAGGCAACTGAAGATGGTCAAAATCAAAAAGCTTAACGTCAGTTTTCCAAAAATGCATTTCATGTTAACTCCTTTATTAACATTACAAATCCAGCGAGACTACTGAATTTTTTTATTATTTTTAACGTAATACCCTTTTAGAAGGTGATGTACCTTAGCATAAGACTTAGGCTAATACATGTGACGAAAATAGTTTTTGTAGTCTTTTTGTAAAAGCAAGCGATACTCAAGTCCATGCCAATTGTGTGTCGTCAAAGGCTGAATGAGGGATTAGGAATGAACCTTGTGATCACGCGAAATGATCGAAACTATGGGAGGAAACCAGGTTGATGCTTGGGAGGAAATTTGTGTCAGAAAAATTAAATCAAACCAAACTTACGCAAGACTTCTTGAAGTTTTTCGGGGCTCACGGGTTTTTGGATAAATTCCATTGCGCCCATTTTCGTAACACGCCTATAGGCGTCTGGCTGGATATCGCCAGAGATGACGATGATCATGGAATCGAGGCCTTCCGCTTTAACAGCTTCCAAAACCTGATATCCGTCCATTTCGGGCATAGTTAAGTCCAAAAACACCATTTCACCCTTGCCGTCGCGAATCGCCTGTATACCTTCCACACCATTAGTTGCAAAGGTAATGTCTACATCCCAGCCGGCCGGCAATGCCTTGGCAACCTGCTTGCGAGCCATATTTGAGTCATCACAAATAAGAAGAGGTATCGTCATAAACGGTGCTTTGGCGGCTACTATTAATGGATAACCTGAGTATAGACAGCCATTCCTGATTCGCTGATTTTTTTTAATTAAGCGATAAGTGCCAACTACTGAAAGATCAAAATCCTCTAACGCCCGTCGAAGAACGCCTCTACCGAAAGATTAAAACGTTCGTTTTCGATGGTGTCCACGTAGCCTAAATGCAATTGCGCATTGGGAAACCAGGGTAGGTTTTCCACTTGGCCTAGATTTGTCGGGAGAAGATCTCGTTCGCCCAGCATGTTTCGAACGTCATTGAGATTAAGGCGAGCCAAATCACGACTCAGAACAAATTCATTTTGCTGGGTTGTCGCTATAACTGTGTTGGAAAGCAGTACTTCCCTGATGCGCTGCCATTGATCACTAGAGAGCCCCAAATGCAGGAGGTCATAATTAGAAACGCTGTTGCCTTTGTGAGATGCCTCATGAAATTGCCAAAGCACCAAGAGACATCCAAAAAAATCCGGGTAGCCGCGGTCTTTCATATCCACCTGATAGAGCTCAATACTTCTTACGAGTACCGCACCTCCGAGAATCACCGTCCAACTGATGTTTACCCATAGCAAAAACAAAGGCACAACGGCAAAGGCACCGTAAATCAGCTTAAAGCTGGAGTGAGATACCATAAAAGCAAAGCCAAACTTTATAGACTCAAACACCAGAAGCGTAACAACACCCCCAATAGCGGCGTGTTTAAAACGCACTTTGCAATTGGGCACGGCCACAAACAAAAGGGTAAAGGCCGCAGCCGTTAACAACCAGGGGACCCATTCAAAGGCGACATCTAGCAAACTCAAACTCTCGTAATGACCTACGAATTTGCGCAGGGCAATTAGATAGGTTTTCATAAAAACCGCGAGACCAATCAATAATGGGCCAAGGCTCAGTACCGCCCAGTAGAGCAGGAAATTGGAAACGCCACGTCGTTCGCGTTGCACATTCCAGATACTGTTAAAATTTTGCTCGATATTTTTGAGCATAAAATAGGCAGACAGCATCAGAAAGATCACACCCACAGCGGTGAGCTTGCGAGCTTGCGCAGAAAAATCACTGAGATATTTGCTAATGATTTGTTCATTGCCAGGCAGGAGCTGCGAAAAAATAAGCGTCTGGAATTGATCGCCTACCGATGAAAAGGCGGGAATTATGGAAAACATGGAATAACTAACAGTCAGCAGCGGTACTATCGCAAACAAAGTCATGTAAGTAAGAGACGCCGCACTTTTCTGGCAGTCCTTTTCACGGTAAAGCTTATACCCAAGGATCAGGCAGCGACGAACCACGCGATAATAGTGATTGATTTTAGCTAGCAAAGACATGCCCCTCTTTTAACACGCCCGGGATGTATTACGGGCTATAATGCGGTTTTTTTACAGAATAGTAATTATGCCGACACTTTACCATAACCCGCGTTGTTCCAAGTCTCGCGAAGCACTTGCGCTTTTGCAGGCCAAGGGTTGCGAGCCCGATATAGTTTTATATCTGGATGCTCCCCCAACCGCCAAGCAACTAAAAGAATTGCTGACAAGATTAGGTATTAATGCGCGCCAATTAATTCGCAAAACTGAAGACGCCTATAAGGAATTAAATCTGGCCGATGAGAAACTTAGCGATGCTGCGCTTATCAAAGCAATGGTTGCCAATCCCAAATTAATCGAGCGTCCTATTTTTATTAACAGCGGCAAAGCAGTTGTGGGAAGACCACCTGAAAATGTTTTGGCCATTTTGTAAATTTCTCACAAAAATAATTTGCAGTTGCATCTTTGAGAACACTTATGACGTCTTATATTTTAATTTTGTATTACAGCCGTTACGGCGCAACATTTGAAATGGCCAAACAAATCGCGCGCGGTGTCGAGCAGGCTGGTGGAATAGAAGCTCGACTGCGCACTGTACCCGCTGTTTCGCCCGTGACCGAAGCAAGCGAACCTGCGATTCCGCTCGAAGGCGCAGTCTATTGCAGCGAAGAAGATTTAAAAAATTGTTCAGGATTAATTGTGGGTAGCCCAACGCGCTTCGGCAATATGGCCGCCCCCATGAAATATTTTTTGGATAACACCAGCACAATATGGGTGAATGGCGATTTAATTGATAAACCAGCGGCAGTGTTTACATCCACATCCACCTTACACGGCGGACAGGAAAGTACCCTACTGTCCATGATGTTGCCTTTGATACACCAGGGAATGATCATCACCGGAATTCCCTACAGTGAGACAGCATTATCCACCACAACCACGGGTGGCTCCCCCTACGGTGCGTCGCATTTGGCTGCTGGTGATAATCCGCAAAAATTAAGTGACGATGAAATTTCTTTGTGCAAAGCACTTGGCAAGCGCGTAGCAAGAATTGCATTAAAACTGGGAGCAACGAATGACCGAAACCAGTAGCCTTGAAAAGTCAGTAGCTATGCCCAATAAACAAGAATTACTCAGTGCACTTTTACATGTAGAGCAAAAATTGGCGCTAGGTCGGCTGGTAACTCACGGCAGTTATGTTTTATTTTTGTTTTTAATGAGTTTTTTGAATTTTTTCCCAGTGAACAGCGGCGTTAAATTATGGCTAGTAAAAATGTTACCGCTGCTCATTTTTGTTCCAGGATTTATCCAGAAAAAATACCGAACTTACAGTTGGTTGTGCTTTGCCATACTGCCCTATTTTATTTGGATAACACCATTAGTCATGGGCCGTGGTAGCTGGGGTGACTGGCTAATGACACTACTGATCATTACTTTATTCATTTCATCCATGATGACAAGCCGCTGGATGCAACAACAATCCTATTTGGGCTGGCAAATTTCCAATACACCTTCACACTAATTTTTTACAGGACGACATTGTGAATTATCCACAACATAAACCCCGCGGAGCTTTGCGTCGTTTTTTCAGCGGCTTGGGTTCAGCAATTACATTTTCACGTAACCTGATAATGAATACATTTTTCATTATTTTTTTATTAATTATATTTGTTGCCCTTGGAAATGCCTCAAAGCCCTTACCGGCCTCTTTTGCTTTGCGAGTTGCACCAAGCGGCGTATTAGTAGATCAGCGTAACTATTTAGATACCGCAAGCCTATTACTGAAAGATGATAATGAAGAAGCAGAAACCATAGTTCGCGATTTGGTGGATGCCATTAACGCGGCAGCAGATGATAAACGAATCGACACCATTGTATTGGAATTAGGGGCATTGCGCGGCGGTGGCATTACCAAGATGACAGAAATTGGCCAAGCCCTACTCGCATTTAAAACAAAAAATAAACACATTCTTGCAGTGAGCGATAATTACAGCCAAGACCAATATTTCCTTGCGAGCTACGCGGATGAAATTTATCTACACAAGATGGGTGAAGTTGAGTTGACCGGCTATGGCCGTTACATTACCTACTATAAAACGGCCTTAGAAAAACTCGGCGTTAATGTTCACGTATTTCGTTCAGGAAAATATAAAGATTACGTGGAACCCTACTTGCGCGATAGCATGTCCGACGAATCTCGCGAGCACAATGCGCAATGGTTAAACGCGCTTTGGGCACAGTACACCGCCGCTGTGGAAGCACATCGTAAATTGCCTGAAGGTAGCTTGAATCAATTAATTAATAATTTGGACAGCAAGCTTACTGAAGTCAAAGGCGATAGTGCGCAATTAGCTCTAAATGAAAAATTGGTTGATAAGCTTGTCACTAGAAACGAAATCGACACTATGCTGATTAATAAATTTGGCAAAAGCGAAGAAGGTAATTTTTACGAGGCGGTTGGTGTTCGGTCTTACCTGGCAGATGTACACAAAAATAGAACACCCAAAACCGACCAAGTGGGTTTAATAGTAGCTTCGGGTACCATTCAAGATGGTATTCAACAAGAAGGTTCAATCGGCAGTGAAAATTTTGTTGAGTTGCTGCGAGGCGTCACTGAAGACACGTCTATTAAAGCCCTCGTAATACGCGTTGACAGCGGTGGTGGCAGCGCCTTTGCGTCTGAAATTATTCGTGGCGAAATTGATGCTCTGCGCGCGAAGAAAATCCCCGTGTTCATTTCAATGGGCAGTGTCGCTGCTTCCGGTGGCTATTGGATGGCAACCGCGGGCGATGAAATATGGGCAGCCCCAACCACCATTACGGGCTCAATTGGTGTATTCGGTGCATTCCCCACGCTTGAAAATAGTTTGGCAAAAATTGGATTAAATACCGATGGCATTAGCACTACTGAATTGGGCGGAGGCGCCAGTATTGAGCGTCCACTTGCACCTAAAATGAATACAGTGATTCAATCCGGTGTAGATCACATTTATCAAAACTTCTTAAAATTAGTCGCCGATGCGCGCAAAAAAGAAATTCCCGATGTTCATGAAATTGCTCAGGGCCATGTATGGACAGGTGCAAAAGCACAAGAAATCGGTCTGGTTGATAAATTAGGAACTTTAAACGATACCATTGCTGCGGTTGCTGCACGCGCTGAATTAAAAGATTACAGCGTCAAACTCATCACTCAAAAGTTGTCAACGAAAGAAGAGTTTATTCGCAAGCTAGCGGGTGAAGAAGACGCGAAAGGATTTATTCCAAAAAGTCTTTTAAAACCTTTAACCGAGTTGCAACAAGTGCGACAAGAAATATCTCCGCTCTTAAAACCGCTACTAGCACTGCAACACATGACGGACCCGCAAGGTATTTATGCCAGCTGTCTTGAATGTGTTAGCCCGTAAGTTTAAAAAAAGCGCGCTATTTAAGCGCGCTTTTCCCTCGGGTTTATTCTTTTCTAAACATTATCTTCAGCAATACTTAGCATCCAACCCACACCGAAGCGGTCGGTCAACATGCCGTAGAGCGGTGACCAAAATGTTTTACCTAAAGGCATTTGTACACTTCCGTCTTTTGCGAGCGCATTAAACGCATTTTCAACGCTGGATCTTTCCGGGTAAGCAATTGATAGACTGAATCCTTTAAAGCCCGAGTCGGTACTAACCCCATCACATAACATAATCCTGTTATCTGCAACCCATATAGACGCATGCATGACTTTATTTTCAAAACCAGGTTGTAATACACCCTCAGGAAAAGGCTCCGGGCTATCGCTAAATAACATTTTCATTTCCACTTCTGCACCCAGCGCCTCAGTGTAAAACTCAATCGCCTCTTCACAACGCCCGCCAAAAAATAAGTAGGGCTCTATGATTGTCTTTGCCATATACACTCCGTAGCTCTAATGTTAAAAAAGTATTCTCGTCAATTTTGCCTTGCCGCACCACAGGCTCACTTTGGTTACCGCAACGTAAAGCTTTTGTTAAATCGCGAGATATCGCGCGGAAGCATAAACGACTATATACTCGAAAAACGTCAGTAGCGCTCGTTAAATCATAAATTTCATAATACAACTTAGTGCGCCAATCGGTTTAAGCTGACAACAATGTTCATTTTGACTTTTTTCCTTCCTGCGAGACCACTGAATTTACAATAATATTTTTTAGACTAACTAATTTTTCGAACAACTAAATGGTATACAACCTAAGGAGTTATTAAATGAAACAAATGATTTTGATTGGGCGGTCATTTATAGCTGTTGCATTGATCGTATTTGGCATTCAACATTTTGTTTATCTCGAATTTGTAAGCCGTGCTTTTCCGGTGATACCTCTGTGGATTCCTGGCCATGCTTTACTGGCGTGTGTATTTGGTGCATTTTTGTTGATAACCGGTGTTTGTATTTTCTTGCAATTTAAAGCCCGGTTAGCATGTGTATTGCTTGGTAGCTTGATTTTATTAATGTTTGCACTCCTACTATTACCATCATTATTGAGTGATCTAAAGAACGGTGTGATTTGGACCAATGCAGGAAAAGCTCTGGTTATAGCGGGTGCAAATTTTCTAGTAGCAGCCAGCTTTCCAAAAGAACCTCACGGAAAATTTATTTCCTTTTTAGAAAGTTTGATTCCATTGGGTCGCTGTTTTTTGTGCGGCTTTTTTATCCTCGCCGCAATCTTACATTTTATCTATGCACCCTTCGTGGCAACGCTTATCCCAAAATGGATTCCGGCACCCATGTTTTGGACATATTTTGCAGCCGTCGCACTAATCGCAGGTGCTATAGGTATGCTGATACCCAAAACAGCTCAGCTCGCCGCAACTTTGTCGGCTATCATGGTTTTTATCTGGGTGATAATTCTCCATATTCCAAGAGCGCTTGCGGATCTGCATGTACCTAATGAAACTACAGCAACCTTTGAAGCTTTAACTATGTGTGGCATGGCTATTTTAATTGCCGTATTTGCAGCCCAGAAAAAAGGTGCCTAAGCGTTCAGCAACTTCTTATAATTATTGTTAGGTTTTATGGCAGTAATTTCAGTTAAGGTGACGCCAACCAAACCTGCGCGGCAGCAATAGTTGCCGCTATTTCTTCCTTAGCCTTCAGATAAAGATTTTCAACCAGCTCGACATTATTATTTTTAATAGCTAATTCCAGTTCGCGAGATGTTTCCACAAAACGTTTTGCACCCAAAACCCCTATCGAACCACGCATGGTATGTAACAGACGAGCCATCTCCTCGTAGTGTTTTTTATTAAAAGCCAGATCCACCTTCCCCATAGACGCACTAGTTGAATCAATCAGGTTACGAATCAGCGAAGTTGCTTTTTGCGTTTGCTCACTATTACCAGCGACCACTGAAAATAATTTATCTACGCTGAAGATATCTGCTGCGTCCGTGCGATGTTCTTGTTTTTCTTCTTTCTCCAAATGCAAACTGTGTGTGCCATTCGTTGATGAACTTAGCGCAGCAGGAATATTTGCCAAATATTTATTAATTGTGGATAACATTTGCTCAACTTCAATGGGTTTGGCAATTAAGTCGTTCATTCCTGAGGAAATACATTTTTCGCGTTCGAACTCGGTAACGCCTGCCGTCATCGCCAATATTGGCAAGGTTAATTTTAATTGGTTGCGAATTAAATCTGTGGCTGTAAAACCATCCATAACAGGCATTTGTACATCCATCAAAATTAAATCAAATGCATGTGGTTTGCTACCTAAAAGCTCAACCGCTTTTTTCCCATCGTCAACAATTTCAATGGTCGCACCCGCCTGTTCCAAAATGCCTTTCGCAACAATTTGTTTGAAGGTATTGTCTTCAACTAATAATAAACGGCCATTCAACTGCATATAATTTGTTTCGTTTACTTCGACTTTAATGGCCAGCTTATTGCCATGCCGCGCCAGGGTTTCGTGCAAGGTGTCAAATAAACTCGATGATGTTATAGGCTTGAACAAATACGCATCCGGCTGCTGTGTGAGATTACTTTTGGTTAATTTTCCTCGACCGAAACCATTGATCATAACAATAGCGGGAGCGGAAATAATGTCTTTGATTGCCTGAAGCGTGCTTACTCCATCCACATCCGCTATCTGCCAATCCACAAGAATTGCGTCAAAAGATTTTTCTTTAGCTTGCTGATCACGAATTGCCGCTATGGCCTCCGGCCCAGATGTCACAGCGGTAACTTCCCAATGCCAGGATTGAATAGTTTTGGTGATGTAAGCACGGTTAGTTTCATTGTCGTCAATAACAAGCAATCCTAGCGGACCCAACAATTTTCGGGGTCGCGCCGCTTCTTCATCATTGCTGACCACACCAAATGGCAGGCTCACTGAAAACTCACTGCCTCGACCGTACTCGCTGTGCATATTGATAGTGCCA
>CBHTVU010000079.1:0-16557 GCA_966096785.1 uncultured Gammaproteobacteria bacterium
TGCCGACTGTAATGGGAACTCATTACCCGTTGGAACCACTATAACTGTAGGCTCAAATCCAGCCATTACCATTGCCAATCAGTACAATTGGACCACAATTTATGCTGCAACCGGAACGACCGTTAAATTATCAATCGCTCTTGATAGCGGTACAAAAGCTGTAAGTATTATCACAAATTAGTCGCAAATTACTGAAGCAGCTTGTGCTGCTTCAGTATCTACAGCCAAAGATTTGTAAATCTGCAAGACTAAAGCTAACCTACTTATTCCTCTGCATAATTTCTTGGTGTATTGTTTTCAAATCCCTAGGCCAAGGTGTTGCTTTTAATTGTGATTCTGGGAGAGATTTTGCAGCCTGACGTGCTGCTGCTGCATTAGTATAATGACCTGTCACAACTACATACCAATCTTTCCCTTGGCGAATACTTCTAAACAATAACAAATCTTTTTTGTTAGTTTGCGAAGCCATAAATTCTTGCGCAGATTTTTCACTACTCAGCCCCACAATTTGCAACGTATATTCTGAATCCCCCCAAGATAATATTGTTTTTTCCTGTGAGCTGTAAGCACCAGACGTTTTAGGAAGTGGAATGTCATTACTATCAGTTTTATTTTTTGTAGCGATTGCAGTTTTGGATGAAGTAGCACGTGATTTAACTTCCTTGGCAATAGAGCTCATAACTACTTTATTTGGTTGCTGAACATTTCCATAATCACTACTGGCTTGGGCCAGTGGCACAACACTCTGCTTGATTTCTTGAGGAGCCTGAACTTTTTCAACTGCGACACTTGAGGCGCTTACGGACGTAGTTACAGATGAGTATTTTTGCGTAGAATTATTTTCTACCGCAACTATAGTTGTTGCAACATCAGCTGCAGCGGCAGATATGCTTGACTGAGAACTTGCCTGGCTGGATGTAGCACTGGATTCTTGAAGTTTTGCTACAGGAACTGACTCAGCAACTTGTTTTACAGGTTGCTCTTTAGATTCACCGCCAGCGTACAAATACCACAGAAATAATCCACCCATTAAAACTGACGTAGCCACTATATGGGGAAGAATCGTGAATGGTTTATGCGTTTTATTGTTAGCAGGCTCAGTAACGGATTCCAATAGTTTTTCATGGGCATAATCATGCAGCGCTAATAATTGCCCCTGTGATTGGCGCCACCAAGGTTCAACTTTTCCTTCAACAAATATTTCTGGCCCTAAATAATCCGCCATTTCCATGCGGAAATTTAAGTAATCTACAGCATCCACCAAAGAAAACTTTTCCAGAAAAAAATCTGTTAGCACTATATCTGGAGCATCAATTTTATTTAATCTGATCAACAAATATGGTTCTGCAAACATCACCAAGTGCAACCGAGATTCGAAATTTTCTTCCAATAAATTTATTAAGTCAGCGATAACCTCATCTGTTAGATGGTGCGCATTATCAATAATTATCACGACCAAACCATCTTGATCTGATTTTTTTCGACAAAGCTCCGTGAAATCTTCTTTATGATCAAGCTCAAATTGTGCAAGTATTTCAGAAAATAATGATGACATATCACTAGTGATTTGCCCTTCGATAAAACAAATATCATCGCTATCATCAAGCGAATCGATTAAGGCTTGGGCCATCCGTGTTTTACCCACGCCGTAATCGCCCGTTACCACTAAAAGATTATGGCTGAATTGGCATAAATGAAGTAATTGCTCGAGGATTTGCCGACGCTGGGCCCCTTGATAAAAAGGAAAATGCGGATCATCTGCAAACGGATCTACAGACAAACCATAACGTTGACGATAGTCAGATAGAAGTTGAGATTCTGAATTTTTTGATGCAGTTGAATCGTTTGGGCCAGGCTGCAAATGATCATCAGATTCTGTGGAAAAAGTAGGTTCTGTCCTCATATGTGGGCCTCTCTAAAATAATTAACGGCAAGCCGCAAAGGTTTCCATTAGCAATTTTTCATCTATATCACTCGTTGTGATTGCTGAACCCAAAGATTTTAATAAAACCAGGCGTAAGCGACCATCAAGCACTTTTTTATCAACCCCCATCAGCTCAATAAATTGTTCGGGAGACATATCTTCAGGCGCTTTCGTGGGCAAGTTTGCTCGTTCAAGTAAATTTTTGATTCGAATGAAATCATCGCGTGAAATGTCATTGCGCCGCATAGATAAATCTGCAGCCATGACCATACCTGCAGCTACAGCTTCACCATGCAACCAATTACCATAACCTTGCGCAGTCTCTATAGCATGACCAAAGGTATGACCCAAATTCAGAATTGCTCGAATCCCGCCTTCATGTTCATCTTGAGCAACAACGCTTGCCTTATTTTCGCACGAGCGCAAAACGGCATAGGTTAATGCAGCCTCGTCTCTGGCCAACAACAATTCAACATTCTGTTCAAGCCAAACGAAAAAATCATAATCAGAAA
The DNA here is from genome assembly GCA_966096785.1 of uncultured Gammaproteobacteria bacterium. Lineage (GTDB taxonomy): Bacteria > Pseudomonadota > Gammaproteobacteria > Pseudomonadales > Cellvibrionaceae > Cellvibrio. The sequence goes on from CBHTVU010000079.1 coordinate 2,437, forward strand.
TCAAACCATATTTAATAATTTCCGCCAAACCTGCAGATACTTCACGCGGGGGAAGCGTATGAAGCAAATTAATATCTGCAATAACGGCTTGAGGTTGGTAGAAAGCACCAATCATATTTTTCCCCAGGGCGTGATTAACGCCGGTTTTTCCACCCACCGACGAATCAACCATGGACAATAAAGTTGTTGGTACTTGTATGAAATTAACGCCACGTTGGTAACAGGCGGCGGCAAAACCTGTCATATCACCCACAACTCCTCCACCTAATGCAATCAGGGTGGTAGTACGATTGTGCTTTTCTTCCAACAGGGTGCTGAATATATAATTTAGGGTTTCGAGATTTTTAAAAGATTCACCATCCGGTAAAATCACACTACTTACATAAAAATCCGCTAAATTATTTTTTAATTTCTCTAAATAAATAGAAGCGATCGTAGTGTTGGTGACAATGCAAACCTGTCTTCCACGGATGTGCGGGATATAAAGGTTGGGCTGCGAGAGTAAATTTGAACCGACAAATATGGGGTAGCTACGTTCGCCAAGTGAGACTGATAAGGTTTGCATAACATCACTCATTCAAAATTTAGCGCTACTCTACCATATAGCATTAAATTTTTTAGTCGAAATTATGAGTGATTAACCAGCGGATTTTATTAACGCAGAAATTTCCTGAGCCACCAACTTAGGCGACCTTCTATCCGTATTTATCACAAAATCTGCCGCCTCCGTATAAAGTGGATCTCTTAAAGCGACAAGATCAATGATTTTTTGTCGAGGATTTTCTACCTGCAATAAAGGACGCTTTTTATCCCGTGCAGTTCTTTCAACCAATTGCTCAATAGAGGCAGTGAGGTAGCATACATACCCGGAGGCCTTCATTATTTCGCGATTGCGAGGACGAAGAATAATACCCCCACCGGTGGCTACGACTACATCCTTATCCTGGGATAACTCCTCTAAAACAGCGGATTCTCGATCCCGAAAACCTTCTTCTCCCTCCATGTCAAAAATCCAGGGGATATCAGCGCCTGTGCGGTCTTCGATGACCTTATCACTATCACGAAAACCCAGATGAAGTTCGGCCGCGAGAACGCGGCCTATAGTGGATTTGCCGGCCCCCATAGGACCGACAAGATAAATATTACGCTTTTGCATCAGTTCGCAATTTTGTCCGCAATAATTTTCGGCGTAATAAAAATTAACAATTCCGTTTTATTTTCAGCATCAACGGTATGTTTGAAGAGACGCCCTAAAAATGGGATGTCCCCCAAAACAGGAACCTTCACATCAGATTTATTGGTATCTATCCCGAAAACACCACCAAGCACCACTGTTTCACCATTAGGAACCAGGACCTTGGTTTCTACCCGGTTAATATCAATTGTCAGACTACCTGTCGTAGTTACTTCACCGATAGAATCTTTACTTATTGATAAATCCATAATCACATGATTATCAGGAGTAATTTGTGGCGTTACTTCCAACTTCAACACCGCCTCTCTAAATCCGGTACTTGTCGCACCACTTGGCGTAGTTTCAAGGAAAGGAATTTGCTTACCAGACTTAATCATCGCTTTTTGCTTGTCGCTTGTGATGACTTTAGGCTGCGCAACAATTTCCGCATATCCTGCGTTTTCCAAGGCTGATAGCTCCATATCGAGGAAACCGTTATCAGTCAAAATACCCGCAGCAATACTACCAGCCGGATTGATCACACCCAAATCAACAACATGATCCTGCTCCAGGTCTGTTGTTCCGCCATTTCTCAACGCATTATAGGGGGTTCCAGGATCATCACTAAGCCCTTCAATTGAACCAGAACCCTCGGTAAGAATTTTTCCATTTCTACTAACTCCATAGGCTATACCGCCCCACCGAACGCCTAACTCGCGACGGAAGTTGGAGTTAGCGATAACTAAACGAGCCTCAATCATTACCTGACGAATTGGAATATCAATTTGATCAACCAATCTTTTAAAAGCTTCGATGCGATCAGCCGTATCGGTGACAATTATGGAGTTTGTACGCTCATCAACCACTGCCTGTCCACGCTCAGACAAAACACTACCTGTAGCTCTGCTTCCGCCATTAGCTCCACCAGCGCCTCCACCACTACCTTTCTCACCACGGAAGAGTTCGAACATCTCCTTAGCATTGGCATATCGTACGCGCAAATATTCTGTTCTTAATGGAGCTAGCTCCTCAAGCTGCTTCTTGGTAGAAAGCTCTTGGCGTTCACGCTCAGCAATTTCAGCTGCTGGCGCTACCATCATCACGTTGCCTTCAAGACGCTTATCTAAACCTTTTGTTTTTAACACTAAAGCCAGCGCCTGATCCCAAGGAACATTTTCCAGTCTCAAGGTGATTCTTCCTTCAACCGTATCACTCGCAACCAGATTTAATTCGGTAAAATCAGCAATAATTTGCAATACAGCTCTAACTTCGATGTCCTGGAAATTGAATGAGAGTTTATCCCCATTGTATTGGAAATCCTTCTTCTTATCTTTTTTCTCCTGCTCAGACAAAGGTTTAATACTTAGTACATATTCATTGTCAGTCTGGTAGGCCATGTAATCAAATTCGCCATTGGCTGCGATATTCAATGTGGAGGTTGTTCCATCTTGAGACGCACTAACTGTAGTAACAGGTGTAGCAAAATCAACCACATCAAGACGACGACGTAATTCTTTAGGAATTGCAACATTCGAAAAAGATAACTTAACCCCAGCACCTGTACCCGCCAAATCCGCACTAACATGAGGATCAGTCAAAGTAACAATAATTCTTCCCTCGCCCGCCTGTCCGCGACGGAAATCTATGTTTGAAATCGAGGGTTGTCCAGTATTAACGCCAGTAGCGACAGCGCGTTTATTGGGGACATCGAAGCCTTTGGATGGGATAACTTTTCCAGCGGAGTTGCCAGTGCGGCTTGCGCCAACCTCGACAATAAAGACATTACCGTCCTTACGTGTGACATAAGAAGTAAGTTCATTTAGATTAATTATTAAACGCGTGCGCCCTTCGGTAGTTAGCAACATGGCGCTTTGGCCATTATCAAACGCAAGCGGAAAGCGGCGATCTTTTAATTCACTCACGGCGTCAGGAAAATCCAACACAATTCTTGCAGGCTTCTCGATGGTGTAACCCTTAGGTTCAGGAGGTGTATCACTAAACTGGATTCTGACCTCAAAGCGTTCACCTGGAAGCTCGGCTGTATTAAAAGCATTGATAGTATTTGCCCAACCAATAGGCGACAGCAAACACAGTACCAGTAAAATTTTATTGCGCATATTTAACCCCAATAAGAACAGAATACGCATGACTTAATTATTCCTTCGCCACTAACTTTATAATTCTGGGACGTTCGACCCAGCCACTTGAACCGTCAGCAACAATTTCCATGATCTCTAACTGCGATTTTTCTGTAGAAATAATTTTGCCGAAATTTTTACCCATATAATTTCCGAGAGTAACTGGTGTTACCTTACCCTGACCGTCGTCAATTAACGCCCAGAGTTTTCCTTTCTTGGAAAAGGTCCCCACCATACTTAAGCTCGCGATATTGAAGCCTTCCAAATATTCTTTTTCTCGAGTCAAATCTGGTTCAACCGTACGACCGCCTTTTGTTTCTTTTTCTACAGGAGCAGGTCGTTCAAAAGGGCTACGCAATGTCATAGCACTATAAGCGAATGGTTGATACACCTCGAATGGTGGGAGGGGCTCTATTTGACCTTGAGGCCTACGTTTTGCCTCCGCCATAAAATCCCGTAAATCCTGATCCGATGAAGAGCTGCAGGAAGAGAGAATAAACAAAAAAACAAATAATTCGGCTAATAACAGGATAGTTTTCATTTCACTTCTCCTGCGCTTTATATTTATAGGTTTTGGCAGAAATTTGCATATTCAACAACGCAGTTTCTTTTTCCTTTTTCCTAGTAATGGAATAATCATGCAGCGTCACTATGCGTGGCATGGCAGCGATGCCGCTAATAAATCCGCCCATATCGTGATAACCACCGTCTACATTTATTTTGAACGGAACCTCTATGTAAAATTCGGCAGGTTTTTCACTTTCCATCGTGGTGGCATTGATTGTTAAACCACTCTCTCTACCTCTCGCTCCTATATCATCAAGCAGTCCAGGAACCTGGGTGTCGCTTGGTAAACGACTTAGCAGAGATTTAAAAGTCTTATCCATTTCATCCATTTGCGCTCTGTAAGCATCCAAGTTTGCAGCCTCAAAACTTTTAGTTTCATAGGATTTGCGCAGTGTTAATTCTTTGGCTTTAACACCTTCTAACTGAAGATTTAAATCGCTGATTTTTACATAGTAGGTGAGCGTAAAAATAACGATTGTCAACACAATCAATACAAATACTTTTGCAGGAACAGGCCAGACGCCAATTTTTTCAAAATCGACATTGTTAACATCGAAATTTTTAAGCTGCTCTAAAGTGTCATTCATAGCCATGATTATTTGCCTCCTGCTGCTTTTGTAGTTGAAGGCTTGGCATTTTTTGTATCAGTTGCTGCGCCAGGAGTCGCAGCAGTTGCCTCATTAGGCGACGAGGTATTAACGGTTAGTTTGAAGGACTGAGCCTGCTCACCTTCAGCGGGTACAGCCACCACAGAGGTTAGATTAGGACCAGCAAACCAATCAGATGCTTCCAGGTTTCTCATGAAGGTTGCAACACGGTTGTATGACTCCGCTATACCCTCAATACTCACCACATTACCAACCCTTGCAACCAAATTGATAAAAACTCCATCAGGAATTGAGCGAGCAAAATCGTCGAAATATCTCACAATGAGCGGTCGGGTACCTTGCAGATCCTGAATAATTTTAATACGGGCGAGCAAGTCATCACGAACTTTCTTTAGCTCTGCGATTTCCTTCACTTGCTTGTCGAGAATCGCAATCTCATTCTCAAGCAATTGATTTCGAGCTTCCTGATTTTCAATAGAAGACTGAACACTGACAACCCATAAATAAGCAACTAATCCGGATAACAGAACTACGCCACCTATGATGGCAAGAAATTGTTCTTTCTTTTCTTTGCGATAGGCTTCACGCCAAGGCAATAAGTTAATCTTTGCCATTAGTCGAAACTCCTCATCGCAAGGCCAGTCACAATCATGAGCGATGGCGCATCATTAGCTAAAGACACAGCATTCACACGCGATGAAACCGACATGCGCGCGAAAGGGTTTGCTACCACAGTTTGTGTACCTAATTTTTCTTCGATCAAGCCAACTAAACCTTCCAACGAAGCCACACCGCCGGCAAGAATGATGTAATCAACATCATTGTATTGGCTCGCTGAAAAGAAAAATTGAAGCGAACGAGTCACCTGCTGTACAACCGCCTCTTTGAAAGGCGCCAATACTTCTGATTCATAATCATCTGGTAAACCGCCTTGCTTCTTAGCAAGCCCAGCTTCTTCACGGGACAGACCATAACGGCGTTGAATTTCCTCCGTTAATTGTTTTCCACCAAACAATTGTTCACGCGTATATACAGTTTTACCATCAACCAAAACACTAAGCGTGGTCATGGTTGCGCCTATATCGATAATCGCAACTACTTGACCTTCCTGATCTTCGAGCTGCTCTGAAATGAGCTCGAAAGCTCGCTCCATGCTATAAGCTTCGATATCAACTTTTTCAGGGATTAATTCGGACAATTGCAGAACGCTCGCCCGCATCTCTACGTTTTCACGACGACAGGCTGCCAGCAATACTTCAACCTGTTCCGGATTTCGCGGCGAAACGCCCTGCACTTCGAAATCAATTGCTACCTCTTCCAATGGGAAGGGAATGTATTGATCCGCTTCTAACGAAATTTGTGTCTCCATGGCGTCATCACTTAACCCTGCCGGCAAGTCGATCATTTTAGTAATGACCGCTGAACCTGCTACAGCGACGGCAGCATATTTAAGCTTGGTTTTGGATTGCTTAACCATGGCCCTAATAACCTCAGCAACCGCTTCCTGGTCGTTGATGTTCTTTTCAACCACAGCATTCGGAGGTAAGGGTTTAACGGCGTAAGTTTCTACACGATAGCGATCACCGTGGCGGCTCAACTCCAGCAACTTTACCGAGGTTGAGCTGATATCCAACCCAATCACTGGTCTCGCTTTTTTTTCAAGGAAGTTTAAAATGCCCATTTTTCTATCTATATCCGTAACTTAGACGTTGTTTATGTTATAGCACTTTAACTTAAGCCTGCAAGAAGCAGTTGAATATATAAACAGGTTAAAAGTCCGTATAATGCCGGCCAATCGCAACATCGTCGCTAACCTATTAATTCTCTTAGTAAAATGTTAAATAAAAAAATTCTGTTTAATATTATTTTTTGGTTGTTACTCGCAAGCATAAGCGTTACCGCGGTTACATTTGCGGGGCTCTATCTTTATTTGAGCCCCAAATTACCTCCGGTTGACAGCCTTCGCCAAGTCAAACTCCAAACACCTTTAAGGGTGTATTCAAGCGACAACAGACTCATTGGAGAGTTTGGAGAACAACGTCGCACCCCTTTGAAATATAACCAAATTCCGCCTCTTTACCTCAAGGCTTTACTTGCCGCTGAAGACGCTGAATTCTTCGAACATCATGGCGTTTCCGTTAGGGGCATGTTGCGAGCAGCTTCACAAATATTGAAGTCCGGAGGCATTCAATCTGGTGGCAGCACAATTACTCAACAATTAGCACGCGATTTCTTCCTAACGCGTAAACAAGTATTTTCCAGAAAATTCAATGAGATCTTACTTTCTTTGCAAATTGAGCAAGAGTTCACAAAAGAAGAGATCTTGGAGCTCTTTAACAACAAGATGTTCTTTGGCAACCGCGCTTATGGCCTACAAGCTGCTGCGCAAATCTATTACGGCAAAGATGTTCAGGATTTAACCATAGCACAGAATGCAATGATCGTCGGAGTTCTTAAGGCTCCGTCCGCATACAACCCAGTTGCGAACCCCAAAAGATCTATGGTTCGTAGGAATTGGATCATTGGAAGGATGCATGAATTAAATTTTATTGATAAGGCATCCTATGACGCCGCTATTCGTGAGCCTAATACAGCCTCTATTCACGGCAGTGGACAAGAAATGCAGGCTCCATACATCTCGGAAATGGCACGCAAAGAAGCTGTAGATCGTTTTGGAGAGGCGGCTTACACGGATGGATATAAGGTTTACACCACTATTGATAGCGCTATGCAGGCGACCGCACAAACCGCTGTAGTGAATGGCTTGATGAATTATGATGATCGCCATGGATACCGCGGCCCTGAACATCACCTCGCTGCATCGACCGACCCAGACCTCGAGGACTGGCAAGATCAGTTACAAGCCATGCCAATTTTGGGAGGATTGGAGGCTATGGCGGTGGTTGCCGTTGCAGACAAAAATATTACCCTGTTGCAAGGCAATGGCGAAAAATTAGAGCTGGATTGGCAACATGGCTTGTCAGACAAACGCCCATACATTTCTGAAGATAGCCGTGGCGCTGCCCCAAAATCAGCTAAGGACTTTTTGCATATAGGCGATATTGTGAGAATTGGTAAAGACAAGGACGGTCAGCCTCGCCTTACCCAAGTTCCCGAAGCACAAAGCGCACTGATTTCTCTTGACCCCTTAAGCGGTGCTGTGCGCGCATTGGTAGGTGGGTTCGATTTCAACCAAAGTCATTTTAACCGTGTGACACAAGGTGCCCGCCAGCCCGGATCTAGTTTCAAACCCCTTATCTACACCTGCGCGCTTGAGAATGGCTTTACTCCCGCCACCATGATTAATGATGCCCCGTTGGTCATTCGCAACGAATACACGGGTGTGATCTGGCGGCCTGAAAACGACGAAGGAGAATTTGACGGGCCGATTAGCCTGCGCAAAGCGCTCTACAAATCCAAAAACCTGGTTTCCATCCGAATATTAAAAAGCCTTGGGGTTGATACAGTAATCGATAGCCTTGAACGCTTTGGCTTCAATAAAAAGGAATTTCCACACGAACTGGCACTGGCCTTAGGAGCTCATGCGTTAACACCTATGCAAATGGCAACGGCTTACGCTTCGTTTGCGAATGGCGGCTACAAAGTTGACCCATATTTGATTAGCCGTATCGAGAACGGTAAAGGCGAGGTTGTATTCGAAGCTAAACCTAAACGTGTCTGCAAAACCTGTTCGGATAAGAAGCCGAACTCCGACCTTGATGCGCTTGATGCTGTTACAGGTGAATCGGTTAGTTCGGAAACTGCTGAACAATATGCTCCGCGTATTATTGATGCGCGCGTTGCCTACATAATGGATTCAATTCTGAAAGACGTAGTGGACAAGGGAACCGGATTTGCTGCCAAGTCTCTGGGACGTACTGATCTTGCGGGTAAGACCGGTACCACCAATGGCCCGCGCGATCTATGGTTCTCCGGCTATAACCCAAATTTAATTACCACAGTTTGGGTAGGTATCGATAAAAACACCCCCTTAGGCAGACGCGAGTTTGGCTCGACCGCAGCACTTCCTATTTGGATGGATTTTATGCGCACAGCGCTTGAAGGAATGCCAAATCAAATCGTTCGCCAACCGGATGGAATTGTGACAGTGCGAATCAATACTGAAACCGGAAAACCAGCGCAACCGGGGGACATGAACACCGCTTTTGAAATATTCCCTACGGAAATTTCTGCAATCACACCTAAAGGTTTGGGTGAGGAACCTGCAGCAGAAACGCTTCCGGAAGGTGTTCTTTAAGAGCACCTTTTCGGATGTTTTTGATCAAACTTCCAACATAGCGAATATTTAATTTTTTGGTAACAGATCCAGATTCCCTGCAATTCGGGGTTGAATAACCAAAGGTTTGTAAGACCTTCCGACGGTTGGGCGGGATCTGTTCTTTGCAATCGATTCATTATCACGCTTGGTAATCCAGCCTCGCACTTCAATGCGTTTTCCTTCCCAAGACTGCCAATTCGTCTCAGAAAAATTCTTTAGATCTGCAGGCGTAATTTTTATGACTACAGGGCCGTCGAGTTCTAACCAGACAGATTGGGGTTTACTCACGCTTATAATTCGCCCGGTAATGCGTTTGAAACCAGTGTCACTTAATGACAACTTCGATGCCGAAATTGCATTCCAACGTTTATCACCCCATACACCTAATGAGTTTTTGCGAGCTATAGCTTCCTGAGCATGCAAGCACTCATTCAAACTTAAATTTGGTGGGATTGCGACGTGAAAGCCCAAACCTTTACGAAGTAGATGGGCCGACAAACTATTTCCCTTTATGTCGTAAATATGCGCGAGTGTACGTTCGTAACGATCAACGCGTTGAACGTCGTAGAAAAGTCGCACACGTTTATCAGCACTAAAAAAACTCTGCGCTATGTGATGAGCTACTTCCCCTAAAGCTTGCCCGGGATTTTCCTTTCCATGTTCGATTTCAGGAGCATTTATCCCCAAAACCCTCACATGGCGACCATCTCGGAGCTTAACTGTGTCGCCGTCGAGGACGCGATCAACCCCCCCCATTTCACTTGTGCCTTGGGGTACAAAATCGCCTAAACCGTTTTTCCCCCACAAAAAATCAAACACCCCAAAAAAAAACACGCCGATAGTTTTCACAATCGGCGTTTTTATTTTCAAGCCTGGGAAATACACCAGGCTCATCTTTATCCTACGTCTTTGGCGCTTACTTTTTAGCAGCAATACGGCTGCCGAAACGCTTGGTGAATTTGTCGATACGGCCACCGGTATCAACGATTTTTTGCTTGCCGGTGTAGAACGGGTGGCATGCGCTGCACACGTCTACGTGGAAGTCTTTTTTGCCCATGGTAGATGCAGTAACAAAGTTGTTTCCACAGCTACAGCTCACGGTCACTGCAACATAATTTGGATGAATTTCTGGTTTCATGGTATTTGCCTGGTCTATGTGTGCCGCCACCCGAACGTAAGCCGAGCACCGCACAACGGTTAAAGTAATGGCTCTTTTAAAGAGGTCGCGATCCTACCAGAATTCAGCATCAACGCAAGTAAAAAACTACTCTTGCGGACGTTATTTGTACGAAAAAGCAACGTGTTTTTGAATCCCCAAGCTTTTTAAGTGCTAGGAAAAAAGCTAGGTTCAGAATCTAAATCCCGGCAAATTCTCGCTTCGCTGATTCGCTAGATGAGCTATCCTGCGCGCCTGCTTTTATAAACAAACCGTTTCTATGACTAAAGCTATTTTAGAAATCGCACTGCCTACACACATGCGCCGACGCTTCGATTACTTGGCACCGATGGATGTGAGCGACGCTGAAGCGGCTCAATTATCTGCCGGAGTACTGATACGTGTGCCGTTCGGGCATCAGGAACTGATAGGTGTATTGATTCAGACCAAGTCGAACACTGATTTGGATATCGAAAAGTTACGACCCGCACTTGCGATTATTGACCAACGACCCGCACTCGATGCCACCTTGCTGGAACTCTTGCTGTGGGCGGCGGATTATTATCAATGTCCCGAGGGCGAAGCATTAAGCACTGCCCTTCCGGTGTTGTTGCGCCAAGGCGAGGCTGCAGAAGAACGCCGCGAGACCTGTTGGCAACTGACCGCCGAGGGCAAAGGCCTACCTCACGGCGCACTCAAACGATCGCCTAAACAAGCGCTTTTGGTGGAAGCCTTACAGCAGCAGAATAAGCTCAGCCGTAGCGATATCGCGGCCTTAAACATTCCTGCAAACGTTATTAAAACTCTCACGGATAAAAACCTGATTGAGAAAATCTTTGCCGATGATTCGGAGCTAGAGACTCCGGCAAGTATCTATCGTCAATCGCCGCTAATCTTAAGCGATGAACAACAAACTGCTTTCGACCAAATCAGTTTCGGCCAATTCCAGATAAGTCTTCTAGATGGGGCAACTGGCAGCGGCAAAACCGAGATTTATTTACAAGCCATCGCCAAAGTGTTGGACGCAAACGAGCAAGCCCTGGTCCTGGTACCAGAAATTGGCCTCACTCCGCAAACCATTGCTCGCTTTCAAAAACGTTTTGCGGTGCAAGTTGTGTCTTTGCATTCAGGCCTAAACGATCGTGAACGTTTGGAAGCTTGGCTACAGGCGCGCTCAGGAAAAGCGCGCATAGTTATAGGCACGCGTTCTGCGATTTTCACCCCCATGCCCAAACTCGGCATCATTATTATTGACGAAGAGCATGACGGATCTTTTAAGCAGCAAGATGGATTCCGCTATTCCGCTCGCGATCTGGCCGCCGTGCGCGCTAATCGCTTGCAGATTCCATTGATACTTGGTTCCGCAACAGCTTCTTTGGAGACGATGAACAACGCACAACAGGGTCGCTACCAACATTTGCGATTAAGCACACGCGCAGGAAACGCTAAGCCGCCCGAAATCCAATTGCTCGATATTCGCGGGCAGGCGCTCACTGAAGGTTTTGCGTTGGAAACACAGGTAGCGATTAGCAGTGAGATTGCGGCTGGCAATCAAGTGCTGGTGTTTCTCAACCGTCGCGGCTACGCACCAACACTTGAATGCCATGATTGTGGATGGCTGGCAACTTGCCCTCATTGCGATTTACGCATGACAGTTCACCAAAGCCCACGTCATCTCCACTGCCACCATTGCGGGCACCAACGCGCTGTACCTCGTTATTGCCCGAGCTGCAAAAGCAGTCGATTGCAACCTTTAGGGCAAGGTACGGAACGTAGTGAAATAGCACTACGCGAATGGTTTCCAGCTACGCCAATTATTCGGGTGGATCGCGACTCGACGCGCAATAAAAATGCGATGGATAAAATTTTGAATGAGGTTCATCTGGGCGATCCATGTATTTTGATCGGCACACAGATGCTCGCCAAAGGTCACCATTTTGCGGATGTCACTTTGGTCGTTATCATTGATGCGGATGCCGGCTTATTCAGTACCGATTTTCGTGGACCCGAGCGTATGGGGCAACTATTGCTGCAAGTTTCCGGGCGAGCTGGACGCGCTGAAAAACCAGGACGAGTGATATTGCAAAGCCATCATACCGATCATCCGCTGGTCCAAACCTTATTTTTCCAGGGGTATCAAGCATTCGCTGAACTAATACTGCAGGAACGTCTTATCGCACAATTGCCGCCTTATAGATATCTCGCGTTACTGCGTGCTGAAAGCAAACGGCCTGAAATAGCCTTGGAGTTTTTAAAATTTGCTCGCAGTGAAGCCCAAGCTCTTTCACCCAGCAGCCCGCAATTAAATTACCTTGGGCCCCTACCGTCCATGATTGAACGACGCGGTGATCGCTTTCGTTTTCAACTGCAATTCAACAGTGCGCAACGAAAACCTTTGCAGGTATTGTTAGCGCAATTAGTTGAAAAGCTTGAGGCAAATGCTCTTGGCAAACGGGTACGCTGGGCGGTGGATGTTGACCCCGCGGAAATGGGTTAGTACTCATTAACATTCATTAGATTTTTTTGCCGAAACTTATTTTCAATCACTACCAACTTTTGGTATGTGTTAATTACCGCCTGGAAAGTCAAAGCGCGAATGCGTAGTCTAGGCGGACACTACGTCCGTAAAAGCTCTTACTTATCTCGAACTAATTCCCAAGCCCACGTTATGCACCAACCTGTAACTGAAACCAATATAAAAGCCTATCAACCACCACCCAGTTTTTTTGTTAGATGGAGGCGTCGATTGATTAAATTGGCTATTTTTGCTCTGGTTAGCTGGTGTTTAGCGATAATTTTTGTATGGAGTCGACAAGAAAAACTGCTTTTTCATCCAGACCCGGCTACACCTGATTTTAAATTTGATTTGGCCTACACATCTGAGGTCTACATAGACGTTCCCGGTGCAAAACTGCATGCACTCTACCTGCACCAACCCGCCGAACAAAGCCGTGGCATAGTGTTATTTTTGCACGGGAATGCGGGCAATTTGGAAACCTGGTTTACACACGCCGACTTCTGGCTGGAGACAGGATATGACGTACTCATGCCTGACTATCGTGGCTTCGGCAAAAGCACGGGGAAAATCGAGAGCGAGGCTCAACTGAATGATGATGTGCTGCGCGCATGGAATTTCGTAGCAGCGAATTATCAAGATAAAAAACGCGTTATCTATGGGCGCTCTCTGGGAACAGGATTAGCTGCACACCTCGCCACCCAAGTTCCTGCAGACCTTCTGGTATTAGTATCACCCTATACCAGCATGATTGATGTTGCGCGCGAATATTATCCCTGGGTACCCACCGGAATTTTGCGCTATCCGCTGAGAACTAACGAACTATTGCCGCGATTGAGTAGTGAAATACTGTTGCTACACGGCGACAATGATAAATTAATTTCTATTGAGCACAGCAGGCGTCTGCAGCGACTCAATCCCAAGGCGAAATTGGTGGAAATTCCTGGTGCAGCTCACAATGACATACACGAGTTTCCTACCTATCTAACCACACTCAAAAACGCCCTAGCTTCTTTGTATGAGCCGAAATAAATACAACCAAATCTGCAAACACACTCCTAAAGGAATTAGCGTAGTGACTCACCTATCTAATCCCTTTACAATCGCGCAAACTTTCAGGTCTCACGACCCATCAAGAAAATTCAGTACACATGAGTAAAGACTTCGCCAAACGCAATGCAGCACCTAACCGCCGTGCATCCGCGCCAAAAGGTAAACCAATACCGGTTTTGTTGTGGTTTGTGTCGGGCGCTATTTTCGGTGCATTTGCTATGGCATTGGTCTTTACCCTGTACTCTCCAAAACCAACATCTAGTTCCGACAGTGAACCGGTCAAACCGATCGAATCCGAATCGAAAACGCCAAAACCACGCTTTGATTTTTATAAGTTATTGCAGGAAAGCGAGCAAATAGTACCGGCCACTGAAACAATGGGTGAAGCCGAAAAAGCACCGGAAAATCCTGCTAATAATATCGAATATATTCTGCAAGTGGGTTCATTCCCCAACCAAACGGAAGCAGATAAATTGCGAGCACAATTAATTTTGCTGAATCTTGATGCGCATATTGAATCAGTGGAAATTCACAAAGGAGAGATTTGGCATCGCGTAGTTGTGGGACCCTTCAGCTCACAGGAAAAGTTAGCCAGCGCCCGCTCTTCCCTGGTCGCTAACCAATATACAGC